>NZ_JQJT01000015.1:0-248310 GCF_000745665.1 Burkholderia sp. WP42
AGCGCGAGCAGCGCGCCGACGCCGGCCGACGGCAGCGTCGACAGGATCGTGATCGGATGGATGTAGCTCTCGTACAGCACGCCGAGCACGATGTAGACGGCCAGCAGCGCCGCGAGGATCAGGATCGGCTGGTTGTTCGTCGATTGCTGGAATGCCTGCGCGGTGCCCTGGAAGCTGCCGACGATCGTCGGCGGCACGCCGATCTGCGCCATCGTCTCGTAGATCGCCTGGGTCGCCTGCGACAGCGACACGCCGGGCGGCAGGTTGAACGAAATCGTCGTCGCGACGAACAGGCCCTGATGGTTGACCGACAGCGGCGTCGTGCTCGGGCCGAACGTCGCGATCGCCGACAGCGGGATCATCGTCGACTTGGACGTCGACACCGCGGCGCCCGACGACGCGCTCGACTTGCCGCTCGACGCGATCGCGTTCAGCGCCAGGTTGCGCGCCGAATCGGCCGCGATCGCGGCGGCGCTGGTCGCGGCCGTGCCGGCGCTCGACGTGCCGGCCGCCGTCGCGACGAAGGTGCCGGCCGTCGCGTTGGTCGTCTGCGAACCGTTGGCGCTGCCGCCCGACGTGCTGATCCACACCTGCTTGAGCATCTCCGGGCTCTGCCAGTACTTCGGCGCCACTTCCATCACGACGTGGTACTGGTTCAGCGGGTTGTAGATCGTCGACACCTGGCGCTGGCCGAAGGCGTCGTACAGCGTGTTGTCGATCTGCGAGGGCTTGATGCCGAGCCGCGCGGCCGTCGCCCGGTCGATCGTCACCATCGCCTCGAGGCCGCCTTGCTGCTGATCGGAGTTCACGTCGGTGAGCTCGGGGCGCTTTTGCAGCGCTTCGGTCAGCAGCGGCCCCCATTTGTACAGCTCGGCGCTCGAATCGCCGAGCAGCGTGAACTGGTACTGCGCGTTGCTCTGCCGGCCGCCCACGCGAATGTCCTGCGCGGCCTGCAGGAACGTGCGCGCGCCCGCGACCTGCGACAGCGGCTGACGCAGTTGCTGGATCACCTGATCGGCCGACAGCTTGCGCTCCGTGCGGTCCTTCAGCGTGACGAACATGAAGCCCGAATTGGTCTGCGAGCCGCCGGTGAAGCCCGCGACGCTCTTCACGTTCGGGTTGCCCTGCACGATGCGCATCATCTCCGAGAATTTCAGCTTCATCGCCTGGAACGACGTCGACTGGTCGGCCTGGATGCCGCCGATCATCAGCCCGGTGTCCTGCTGCGGGAAGAAGCCCTTCGGCACGACGATGTACAGATACACGTTCAGCCCGACCGTCGCGAACAGGATCAGCAGCACCAGCAGCGGGCGGCGCAGCGCCCACGACAGCGTGCGCTCGTAGCCGCGCTGCATCCGCGCAAAGCAGCGCTCGAGGAACCGGCCGATGCGGCCTTCCTCATGCACGTCGTGCGCTTCGCGCAGCAGCCGCGCGCACATCATCGGCGTGACGGTGAGCGACACCGCGAGCGACACGCCGATCGCGAGCGACAGCGTCAGCGCGAATTCGCGGAACAGCCGCCCGACGATGCCGCCCATCAGCAGGATCGGCAGGAACACCGCGACCAGCGACAGGCTCATCGACAGCACCGTGAAGCCGACCTCGCGCGCGCCGTCGAACGCCGCCTGCAAGCGCGGCTTGCCGTTCTCGATGTGGCGCGTGATGTTCTCGAGCACGACGATCGCGTCGTCGACGACGAAGCCGGTCGCGACGATCAGCGCCATCAGCGACAGGTTGTCGATCGAGAAGCCGAGCAGGTACATCGCGCCGAACGTGCCGACGATCGAGATCGGCACCGCGACGCTCGGAATCAGCGTCGCGCGCCAGTTGCGCAGGAACAGGAACACGACCATCACGACCAGGCTGATCGCGATCAGCAGCGTGCGCTCGGTGTCCTTCAGCGACGCGCGGATCGTGGTCGAACGGTCGAGCACCGGCGTGACCGTGATGTCGGCCGGCAGCGAGGCGGTGAGCTGCGGCAGCGCCGCGTTCACGCGGTCGATCGTCTCGATGATGTTCGCGCCGGGCGAGCGGTACAGAATCACGAGCACCGCGCGCTTGCCGTTCGACAGCCCGAGGTTGCGCAAATCCTCGACCGAATCGACGACGTCGGACAGGTCGGACAGCCGCACGGCCGCGCCGTTGCGGTACGCGACCACCAGATCGCTGTACTGCGACGCGCGCGACGCCTGGTCGTTGGTATAGAGCTGGTAGTGCGTCGGGCCGAACTCGATCGCCCCCTTCGGGCTGTTCGCGTTCGCGGACGCGAGCGCGGCCCGCACGTCCTCGAGGCCGATCCCGTAGTGGAACAGCGCCTGCGGCTCGAGCTCGACGCGCACGGCCGGATTCGCGGAGCCGCTGATCGCCACCTGGCCGACCCCGTCGATCTGCGACAGCGACTGCTGCAGCACCGTCGAGGCGGCGTCGTACAGCTTCGCCGGCGACGACGTCTCCGACGTCAGCGCCACGACCATGATCGGCGAGTCGGCCGGGTTGACCTTGCGGTAGGTCGGATTGCTCTTGAGCGACGTGGGCAGATCGGCGCGCGCCGCGTTGATCGCGGCCTGCACGTCGCGCGCGGCGCCGTCGATGTCGCGGTTCAGCCCGAACTGCAGCACGATCCGCGCGTTGCCGACGGTGCTGGTCGAGGTCATCTCGCTGACGTCGGCGATCGAGCCGAGATGCCGCTCGAGCGGGCTCGTCACGCTGGTCGCGACGGTTTCGGGGCTCGCGCCCGGCAGCGATGCCTGCACCAGGATGGTCGGGAAGTCGACCTGCGGCAGCGGCGACACCGGCAGCCGGATGAACGCGAACAGCCCCGCGAGCGCGACGCCGAGCGCGAGCAGCGTCGTCGCGACGGGGCGGGTGATGAACGGGCGCGACAGGTTCATCGCTTACGCACCGGTCCGCTTGCCGGCGCCGGGGCCGTGCCGCTCGAACCAGCCGCGCGTCCGGCGCGCGAGGCTGTCGAAGCCGAGATAGATCACCGGCGTCGTGAACAGCGTCAGCACCTGCGACACGATCAGGCCGCCCGCGATCGCGATGCCGAGCGGCTGGCGCAGCTCGGAGCCCGCGCCGGCGCCGACGATCAGCGGCACCGCGCCGAGCAGCGCGGCGAGCGTCGTCATCAGGATCGGCCGGAAGCGCAGCAGGCACGCCTGGTAGATCGCCTCGCGCGGCGGCTTGCCTTCGACGCGCTCGGCTTCGAGCGCGAAGTCGATCATCATGATCGCGTTCTTCTTGACGATGCCGATCAGCAGCACGATGCCGATGATGCCGATGATGTCGAGGTCGTGGCCGGTGATCATCAGCGCGAGCAGCGCGCCGACGCCGGCCGACGGCAGCGTCGACAGGATCGTGATCGGATGGATGTAGCTCTCGTACAGCACGCCGAGCACGATGTACATCGTGACGATCGCCGCCAGGATCAGGAACAGCTGGTTCGACAGCGACGCCTGGAACGCGAGCGCCGCGCCCTGGAAGCGCGTCTGGAACGAGCCGGGCAGGCCGATGTCGTGCTCGGCCGCGCCGATCGCCTTCACGGCCTCGCCGAGCGACGCGCCCGGCGCGAGGTTGAACGAGATCGTGGTCGACGGGAACTGCGACAGGTGCGCGACCAGCAGCGGCGACGGCCGTTCGTGGAACGTCGCGATCGACGCGAGCGGCACCTGGCCGCCGCCGGCCGACGGCAGATAGATGTCGTTCAGCGACTGCGCGTAATGCTGCTCGCGCGGCTCCGATTCGAGAATCACGCGGTACTGGTTCGACTGCGTGAAGATGGTCGACACGATGCGCTGGCCGAACGCGTCGTACAGCGCGTTGTCGACGGTCGCCGGCGTGATGCCGAAACGCGCGGCGCTCGCGCGGTCGATCTCGACGTAGACCGACTGCCCGTTGCTCTGCAGATCGGTCGCGACGTCGGCGAGCGACGGCTCCTGCTGCAGCCGCGCGACGAGCTTCGGCACCCAGGTCGCGAACTCTTCGGGGTTCGGGCTCGTCAGCATGAACTGGTATTGCGTCGGGCTCACGGTCGAGTCGATCGTCAGATCCTGCACGGCCTGCATGAACAGCGAGATGCCGGTCACGTTCGCGACGCGCCGCTGCAGGTCGCGAATGATCTGCGCGGCCGACTCGCTGCGCGCGTCGCGCGCCTTCAGGTTGATCAGCATGCGGCCGCTGTTCAGCGTGATGTTGGTGCCGTCGACGCCGATGAACGACGTGAGGCTCTCGACGTTCGGATCCTTCAGGATCTCGGCGGCGAGCGCCTGCTGGCGCTCGGCCATCGCGCCGTACGAGATCGACTGCGGCGCCTGCGTGATCGCCTGGATCACGCCGGTGTCCTGCGCGGGAAAGAAGCCCTTCGGCACGTACACGTAGAGCAGCGCGGTCAGCGCGAGCGTGAGCAGCGCGACCACCAGCGTCGAGCGCTGGCGGTTCAGCACCCATTCGAGCGCGACCGCGTAGCGGGCGATCACCCAGTCGATCGCGCGGTGCACGCGCGCTTCGAAGCGATGGCTTTCATGCGGCGGCGAATGGCGCAGCAGCGTCGCGCACATCATCGGCACGAGCGTGAGCGACACGATCGCCGAGATCACGATCGTCACCGCGAGCGTGATCGCGAATTCGTGGAACAGGCGTCCGACCACGTCGCCCATGAACAGCAGCGGGATCAGCACGGCGATCAGCGACACCGTCAGCGAGATGATCGTGAAGCCGATCTGCTTCGAACCCTTCAGCGCGGCCTCGAGCCCGGAGTCGCCTTCCTCGACGTAGCGCGCGATGTTCTCGATCATCACGATCGCATCGTCGACGACGAAGCCGGTCGCGATGGTGAGCGCCATCAGCGACAGGTTGTTCAGCGAGAAGCCGGCCATGTACATCACCGCCAGCGTACCGATCAGCGACAGCGGCACCGACAGGCTCGGGATGAGCGTCGCGTACACGTTCGCGAGGAACAGGTACATCACCAGCACGACCAGCGCGACCGCGAGCAGCAGCTCGAACTGCACGTCGCGCACGGCGGCGCGGATCATCGTCGTGCGGTCGGTGACGATCTGCACGTCGAGCGCGGCGGGCAGCGTCTCCTGGAGCTTCGGCAACTGCGCCTTGATCGCGTCGACGGTCGCGATCACGTTCGCGCCCGGCTGGCGCTGCACGTTCAGGATGATCGCCGGCTCCGCATTCACCCAGGCGCCGAGCTTGGTGTTCTCCGAGCCGGCGACGATCTGCGCGACGTCGGTGAGCATCACCGGGCGGCCGTTCTTGTATGCGACCACCGCGTCGTTGTACTGGTCGGCGCTCGTGAGCTGGTCGTTCGCGTTGATCGTGTAGGCGCGCGTCGGGCCGTCGAAATTGCCCTTCGGCGTGTTGACGTTCAGGTTCGAGATCGTCGTGCGCAGATCGTCGAGGTTCATCCCGTACTTCGCGAGCGCGGTCGGGTTCGCCTGGATCCGCACGGCCGGCCGGTTGCCGCCCGACAGGCTCACCAGGCCGACGCCCGCGATCTGCGAGATCTTCATCGCGAGGCGCGTGTCGGTCAGGTCCTGCACCTGCGTGAGCGGCAGCGTCTTCGACGTGATCGCGAGCGTGATCACCGGCGCGTCGGCCGGGTTCACCTTCGCATAGATCGGCGGGGCAGGGAGATCGGACGGCAGCAGGTTGCCGGCCGCGTTGATCGCGGCCTGCACTTCCTGCTCGGCGATGTCGAGCGGCAGGTCGAGCGAGAACTGCAGCGTGATCACCGATGCGCCGGCCGAGCTCTGCGACGACATCTGGTTCAGCGACGGCATCTGCCCGAACTGCCGCTCGAGCGGCGCGGTGACCGACGACGTCATCACCTCCGGGCTCGCGCCCGGATAGAAGGTCTGGACCTGGATCGTCGGATAGTCGACTTCGGGCAGCGCGGCGAGCGGCAGGAAGCGCAACGCGACGAGGCCGGCCAGCATGATCGCAGCCATCAGCAGCGCGGTGCCGACCGGCCGGAGAATGAACAGGCGGGATGGATTCATCGAGCGGCCCGTGCGTTACGGGGCCGACGCGGCCGCTGCGTGCGACGCGCCGGTGCGGTGGCCGCCGCGATGGGCGCCCGTGCGCGATGCGTCCGATGCACTGGTTGTGCCTGAAGCCCCCGACGCACCCGCTGCCGCGCCGGCCCCATGTGCGCCCGACGCGCCGTTCGGCTTGTCGGCGGGGATCGAGATCTTCGAGCCTTCGCGCAGGCGATCGGAGCCGTCGGTGACCACGCGCTCGCCGAGCGCGACGCCGCTGACGATGCTCGTGCGTTCGCCGTCGACCGGGCCGGTCTTGACCTTGCGCACCGTCACCGTGTTGTCGGGCTTGACGACGTACACGAACTGGCCGATCGAGCCGGTCAGCACCGCCGAGGTCGGCACGATCGTCGCATTGCGGATCACGTCGATGAGCAGCCGCGTGTTGACGAACTGATTCGGGAACAGCCGCCCCGTGGCGTTCGCGAACGTGGCGCGCAGCTTCACCGTGCCGGTGCTCGTGTCGATCTGGTTGTCGAGCGTCTCGAGCGAGCCCGTCTCGAGCGGCACCGTGTTGTTGCGGTTGTAGGCGGTGACCGACAGCTTGCGGCCCGCGTTCACCTGCTCGAGGATCGCCGGCAGGTTGTCTTCCGAGGTCGTGAAGATCACGCTGATCGGCTGCAGCTGCGTGATGACGACGATTCCATTCGTGTCGCCCGGCGTCACGTAGTTGCCGGCGTCGACCTGACGCAGGCCGACGCGGCCCGCGACCGGCGCGGTGATGCGCGCGTACGTGAGATTGAGCTTCGCGGAGTCGATCGCGGCCTGGTCGGTTTTCACCGTGCCTTCATATTGCTTGACGAGCGACGCCTGCGTGTCGACCGTCTGCGATGCGATCGAGTCCTGCGACAGCAGCGTCTGATAGCGTTTCAGATCGAGACGCGCGGTCGCGAGCAGCGCCGTGTCGCGCGCATGCGTGCCTTCGGCGTTCTCGAGCGAGACCTGGTACGGGCGCGGATCGATCTGCGCGAGCAGGTCGCCTTTCTTCACGATCTGGCCTTCCTGGAACGCGACCGACTGCAGGTAGCCCGACAGCTGGCTCTTGACGGTGACGTTCGCGAGCGGCGTCACGGTGCCGAGCGCGGACAGCACGATCGGCATCTCGCCTTGCGTCGCGGTTGCGACCGACACGGGCTGCGGCACGTTCGCCATCGCAGCGGGGCCGCCGCGGCCGCGATGGCCGCCGCCGGCCATCGCGCCGGACGCCGGGCCGGCGGCGCCGGGGGCGTCGGCGGGCGTGCGCCGCCACGGATGCCACCACAGCAGGCCGCCGACGATGACGACCGCGAGCGTGCCGATCGCGAGCGTGCGGCGCGGGCGCCGTGCGGCAGTGGGGGCAGGGTCCTTCGAAGGGGGCGTGGGCTTGGGTTGGTTGTCCATCGTGTTCTGTCGGGAAGGCGGCGCGGCGTGCCGGTAGGCGCCGTACACGCGGTAAACGCGGCAAATGCGCCGATCGCGCGTGCGCACGCAGCGCCGGCGGGGCCGGCTCGGTCCGGCCCGTCGGACCCGCGCGGGAAAGAGCGCATTGTGCGCCGCGGCTGCGGCGCGACGATGGGCATGATCCTACGTGCCGTCCCCGCTACAGTCCAGTGGCCCATCTTTCAACGGGTTACGGCCGTTACAGCACACGAAGAACGCGACGCGACGATGACGAATCGATTACACGATGCTGCGCCGCGCCGGCGAGCCGCCGATCTCGCGCGTGATCTTCGCGATGCATTCGTGCAGCGCGGGCACCACGTGTTCCTGCAGCCATTCGGGCGAGCACTGGCTCGACGCGCCGCCGCAGTTCACCGAATAGCGCTGGCCCGACGGCCCGACGAACCCGGCCGCCACGGCGTTCAGCCCTTCGCGCCACTCGCCGACCGCGAGCGCATGGCCGTCGCGGAGCGCTTCGTCGAGGCCGGATTTCAGGCGCGCCGACACGAGTGGCCAGTCGTCGCCGGCCGTCGCGCGCAGCGCGTCGAGCAGCGTGTCGCGCTCGTCGTCCTCGAGCGCCGCGAGATACGCGCGGCCGACCGCCGTGCGCGCGATGTCCATCCGCGAGCCGATTTCCAGACGCGTGACCAGCACCGCCGAGCGCGGCCGGATCACGTCGATCGCGACCATGTCGAGCCGGTCGCGCACCGCGAGGTGCACCGACAGCGACGTGCGTTCGGCCAGTTCGATCATGAACGGCCGCGAGCGTGCGCGAATGTCGAAGTTGCGCAGGAAGCCGTGGCTCAGCTCGAGGACGGACGCCGTCAGCACGAAGCGTTCGCTGTCGGGCAGCTGGAACAGGAAGCCGGCGCTGACGAGCGTCGCGGTGATGCGCGATACCGTCGGCTTCGGGATACCGGTCAATTCGGTCAGCTCGCGATTGCTTACCGGGGCGTCGGCCGCAGCGATGCGGCGCAGCACGGCGAGACCGCGCGCGAGGGCGGTGATCTCGTCCGGCGACGATTCGCGATCTCGGGGCGCAGGAGGCGTTACAGATGTCGACACGTGCGGTTCTCTCTATTTCCGAAACTCGATTTCAATTTTGTTAGAATTGTACGATGATTGTCAAAACATGCATGTTCCATGGGTGAATCGTTCATCGTATGACATTTTACGGGTTCACCCTTGGGTTTACTGGGGAAACCGCCAACTCACTATTGCCGGAAAGTGAAGAGGCCGGTGCAAATACCGCTTGACTTGGCGGCCGGAAACGGAAAGAATGTCTCACGTTTTCGAAACATCGTTTCAGGAGTTTAACCCGCTACGGTGTTTCGCGCAGTCTCTCAGGTTCTAGCACGGCCCTCGGAATGGCTAGAACTTTTTTAGCGCCACGGTCTCCGTGGCGCTTTTTTTTGCCCGCCGCCGACGCAACGCCGACACCTGCGGCCGAACGCCGCAGTTTCCCCGACAGCGCAGTCTACCGCGTCAACCGCGAGTCTATCGCCCGGCCGCGTCGTCGTTCGCACCGCCTTCATCGCCGTGCAAAAAAAAGCGCGACGCCCGCAATGGGCATCGCGCAGAAGACGGCGTGGAGCGCCGACGAATGAAACGTGACGATGAAGCGGGGCGCCGCGCGCCCCGGTTGACGCTCAGGCCTTCGCGAGCTTGATGCTGGTCGGCTCGGCCGTCAGATAGCCGATGCTTGCGCCGAAGCGGTCCTTGAAGTTCGCGCGCACGAGCGGATCGAGCGTCGGCTTGACCTTGTCGTGCAGCGGCGTTTCCCAGTCGCCCGCGTGCTGGAAGTTGCTCATGATGTAGGTCCAGCCGTTGATCTCGTCCACCGCGTGCAGGCCCGTCGATTCGGCGCCCGCCGGGCACGACAGCACGCGCGTGAGGGCTTTCGTGTCGACGTTGTACGCCCACAGGAAGTTGTTCACGTGCATGCCTGAATCTTCGCCGATGAAGAGCGTGCGCAGCTTCTCCGAGAACTTCAGGTTGTCGGGGTTCGCGATCTTGTCCGGGTTCGCAAGGTTGCCGAGCGCGTCGGCGGCGGCCAGGTCCTCACCGACCAGCGCGGCCGGCGCGCTCATGTCGACCGGCACCCAGTCGCTGTCGATCGCGGCGCCCGTCGTGTCGCGCTGGCTGCCCTTCAGGTTCAGCGCGTAGACGGCGCCCGCGGCGATCTTCTTGTCGAGCGCGACGTCGCGCGACACCGCGTTGCCCTTGATCATCGACGTCTCGATCCGCGACATCGCCGAGTAGACGATCTTGTCGCGCGCGTTGACCGTCGTGCCCTCGAGCTTCGTGAACGCCATGCTGCCGCCGATCAGCGCCGCGTAGCGGTGCGTCTCCAGGAACGCGGCGGCCTTTTCCATCCCCGGCTTCACGCGAATCCAGTTGAACTTGCCGCCGAAGTGGATCTTCGTATAGCTCGCGTCGGCCGGATCGACCGTGGCGACGTCCATGATGTCCGACGCCTTCAGCGTGTTCGCGAGCGTCTCGATCTCGCTGCTCGTCGCATGGCCGATCCTGATCCACGTGAGCGTCGCGCTGCCGGCGCCGGCCGAGGTCGTCTGCGTCCATTTCGCGACGTACAGCGTGCCGGCCGACAGGTCGGCCGCCTTGTCGGCGACGAACATGAACAGCCCGCCGTTGGTCGCGTCGTCGCCCATCATCACGGTGCGCTGGTCCGGCATCACCTGGATCAGCTCGTGCGAGATGCGGCCGAGACAGTAGTGCTTCTTCACCGTGCCGGTGCCGTCCGGATTCACCGTGATCTCGGGTAGATGGCCGTAGTGGTAGGGGTTCGCCTTCGTCTCGTCGCCGAACGTGTTGCGGCTGAACGCCTTGAACTGCGCGTCGGTCGCGGCCTTCGTCGCGTCCGGCTCGTATTCCTCGCTCGACAGGTGCGTGCCCCACGGCGACAGGCTCGCGCCGCAGGTGATCCACAGCCCGTGCGCCTTCGACGTGTCGACGTTGTGATACTTGACGACCTTCAGCGCGCCGGTGGCAGGATCCTGGTCGAGCGTGATGACCGCGATCGGCGACGGCAGCTGGCCGTACTGCGACGCGCTCGCCTGGTCGCGCGTCGTGTATTCGAACTGCACGACGGCGAACACCGTGTTGCCTTTCACGCCCGCCACGTTCGCGTTCTTCAGCGTGAGCAGCGAGCTGCCGTCCGGACAGTCCGAATAGAACTGGCGCTCCTTGCCGGCCACCGAGCGGTCGATGATCGGCTGGTTGTTGATGTCGTAGTAGCCGCCCGCGAGGATCGTGCCGCCTTTGCCGTCCGGCACCATGTCGCCCGTCACGAAGAACGGCCGGTACGCGAGCTTGAAGTTGCGCGACGAGCCGTCCGAGAACGACACCGCCAGCGTCGAGCCCACCGTCGTGGCGGCCATCGCGCCCGGATTGTCGAGCGTCGGCGCAGCCATCGCCGCGAACGCGGCCGACGCATAGGCGGCGGCCGGCGTGGCCGTCGGATTGTCGTCGCCGCCGCAGCCGGTCAACAGGGCCGGCAGCGCGAGGCCGGAAAGGGGCAGCATCGGCGCCCCGGCGAGGATCTTCAGGGCCTGACGACGGGAAGCATTGGGCAACGCGGGCATGTGGAGTCCAGTTTCAGATGTTGGAAGAATGGCTTTCGTCGTGCAGGCGAGCGGAAAGCAAGACGAAGGCAAGTTGAAAACTGGACGGAAGTGTAGGGACGCTAGATGAAAGTTTTTTGAATTGAAAACGTAATGATGAGGCGGGCCGGCGTGAGGCGGGCGGCCCGACGCCCGCCTCACGCGCCGACGACGCTCAGTCGCGCTCCGGCGTCGCCGAGATGCGGTGGATCGACAGATCCGCGCCGTCGAACTCGGCTTCGCGATCGAGCCGCAGGCCGACGGTCGCCTTCAGCGCGCCGTACACCAGCGTGCCGCCCGCGGTGGCGATGGCGATGCCGCCCAGCGTGCCGATCAGCTGCGACATGAACGACACGCCGCCGAGGCCGCCGAGCGCGGGCATCCCGAACACGCCGGCCGCGAGGCCGCCGAGCGCGCCGCACATGCCGTGCAGCGGCCACACGCCGAGCACGTCGTCGATGCGCCACTTGTTCTGCACGCAGGTGAACATCGCGACGAACAGCGCGCCGGCCGCGGCGCCGGTGATGAGCGCCCCGATCGGGTGCATCACGTCGGAGCCCGCGCACACCGCGACGAGGCCGGCGAGCGGGCCGTTGTAGGTGAAGCCCGGGTCGTTGCGGCCGGCCATCCACGCGGCGAGCGTGCCGCCGACCATCGCCATCAGCGAGTTCACGGCGACGAGGCCGCTGATCTTGTCGAGCGTCTGCGCGCTCATCACGTTGAAGCCGAACCAGCCGACCGCCAGCACCCACGCGCCGAGCGCGAGGAACGGAATGTTCGACGGCGGATGCGCGGCAATGCGGCCGTCCTTCGCATAGCGGCCGTGGCGTGCGCCGAGCAGCAGCACGGCCGGCAGCGCGACCCAGCCGCCGAAGGCATGGACGACCACCGAGCCCGCGAAATCGTGGAACGGCGCGCCGAAGGCGTGCGTGAGCCACGCCTGCACGCCGAAGCGCTCGTTCCATGCGATCCCTTCGAAGAACGGATAGATGAAGCCGACGATGATCATCGTGGCGACGAGCTGCGGATTGAATTTCGCGCGTTCCGCGATGCCGCCGGACACGATTGCCGGGATGGCCGCGGCGAACGTCAGCAGGAAGAAGAAGCGCACCAGCGCGTAGCCGTTGTGCTGCGACAGCGAGCCGATGTCGTCGAAGAATTCGACGCCGTACGCGATCGTGTAGCCGATGAAGAAGTACGCGAGCGTCGACACCGAGAAGTCGACCAGGATCTTCACCAGCGCGTTGACCTGGTTCTTCTTGCGGACCGTGCCGAGTTCGAGGAAAGCGAAGCCCGCGTGCATCGCGAGCACCATGACGGCGCCGATCAACAGGAACAGTGTGTCGACGCCGGATTTCAGACCATCCATGCCGTTACATCCTTGCGCAAAAAATGGGCAAGGAATGCAAATTTCGAGCCAAGTTGGTGAGTGATTGCGTGTAGTTGGTGCGAAGTGCCGTACGGCGCGGCTTTCCAATGAGGGTTGCACGAAAACGGGGCGGGCTGCCGACGGCGCCGTTTCGATAGCAAAGGCACGTGTGCGGTGCGGAGTGTGCGTAACTGGTGCGCGTGATGGCGCGTGTGGCGCGTGGTGGTGCGGGCGGATGCGCCGGTCTGGTGCGTCAGTGGCGCGTGAACATGCGGCGCGGGCGGCGCAGCCGCAGCGCGCAGGCGGTCCAATAGGTGGCGACGGCGGCGAGCCCGAGCGCGGCGATTGCCAGCGAGGCGAAGCCGGTGACCGATTGTCCGTGGCCGTCGGGGCCGAGAATGCCCTGCACGACGATCAGCGCCGCCGTCCAGAAGCCGATCACTGCCTGGGCGAGCAGGCGCGCGGATGCGACGCGGCGCGGGCGGCCGTCGTCGCGAAAGCGCCGCGCGGCTGGCGCGCGAAGACACACGAACAGGCTGGTGGCGAGTGCCGCGGCCAGCGCGATGAACCAGTCGATGAGAAAAGCCATGGGGAGCGGGAAGCGAGCGAAACGGTTGTAGGCCTGCCGACTTTAGTAGCGTTGCGCGGGCGCTTGAATCAGACGAATTCGAAATTGCACCGCGTGTTCGATCGCGACGCTTCATGGCCGCGGTGACACAGGCGGTATCATCGACACCGGTCCAACCAACCAGGCCGTACCTGCATGGCCGGAGATTGCTGATGAAGATGAAGACATGGCCGGCGCGACGCGCGCCCGGCGCGATGCTGGCGGCTGCGGCCGCTGCTACGGTGCTGTTGCTCGCGGGCTGCGAGAAGTCCGGTGCGCCGGCGAACCAACCCGATACGGCTGCGAGCGCGGCCGCCGATGCCGCGAACCACGCGGCCCAGGCGCTCGACCAGGTAGCGAGCACCGTGAGCCAGCAGCTCAATGCCGCGAAGGCCGGCATCGCGTCGGCTGCGTCTGCGGTGCCGCCGCTTTCCGCGAGCGGGCTGGCATCGGCCGCGCAGGCGCAGTTCGATGCGGCCGCGTCGGCGGTCGTCGCGCATGCGGCGTCCGAAGCCGGCGCGAAGATGGCCGAGGCCGGCAAGAAGCTCCAGCAGTGGAGCCAGCAGAACGCGGCCGGCGCAAAGCCTGCCAGCGGCCAGTGACGGTGCGCTTGCGCAAGTCGTCAAATGTAATTATAGTGGTTACACATTGTCGCCGGTCGCGGTTCGGGCCGGCGTCGTTGAGCGAGTGACGAATGAATACCAGCAGCCGGTTCGCGTTTGCCGTGCACGTGCTTGCCTTGCTGTCGATGCAGGACGGCGTGCCGTTGTCGTCCGAGATCATCGCGGGCAGCGTGAACACGAACCCGGCGCTGATCCGGCGCCTGCTGTCGATGCTGGCGGCGGCCGGGCTGACCACGTCGCAGCTCGGCGCGGGCGGCGGGGCGCTGCTCGCGCGCGAGCCGGGCGACATCTCGCTGCTCGACGTGTATCGCGCGGTCGACGATGCGCAATTGTTCGCGCTGCATCGCGAGGCGCCGAATCCGGCGTGCATGGTCGGGCGGCACATCCAGGGCGTGCTGATCGACTATATCGGCGATGCGCAGCGCGCGATGGAAGCATCGCTCGCCACGCGCACGCTCGCCGACGTCACGGCGGACGTGCTCGCATCGGAGCAACGCAGCGGCGCGGGGTAGGGCGCCGACTGCTGAAGGCGCTGGGGCGGCGCCTGGTGGACCGCGCGGTGGCTCGCGCAACGGAGTTCGCTCCGTTTTTTTTCGGCCTTATATGTAATCACTGCAGTTACCTTTATTTCTGGAGAATCGACATGACGCACCATCCGTTGAACATCGCGCTGTTCGGCGCCACCGGGATGATCGGCTCGCGCATCGCCGCTGAAGCGGCCCGCCGCGGCCATCGCGTGACCGCGTTGTCGCGCCGACCGGGCGCGGCCGGCGACGGCATCGTCGCGCAGGCGGCCGACCTGTTCGAGCCGGCCAGCATTGCGGCCGTGCTGCCGGGTCACGACGTGGTCGCGAGCGCATACGGCCCGCAGGAGGACGATGCCGCGAAGGTCGTCGCGGCCGCGCGGGCGCTCGTGGCGGGCGCACGGCAGGCCGGGCTGAAGCGGCTCGTCGTGGTCGGCGGCGCGGGTTCGCTCGAAGTCGCGCCCGGCCGGCAACTGGTCGACACCGACGGCTTCCCGCAGGCGTACAAGGCGGTCGCGCTGGCGCATCGCGAAGCGCTCGACTATCTGAAAACGGTCGGCGATCTCGACTGGACGTTCTTCGCGCCCGCCGCACTGATCGCGCCCGGCGAGCGCACCGGCACGTTCCGCACCGGCGCGGGCACGCTGATCGCCGACGCGCACGGCGACAGCCGGATCTCGGCGGAGGATTACGCCGTCGCGTTCGTCGATGCGCTCGAGCAGCACAGCTTCGTGCGCGAGATCGCGACCGTCGCGTATTGACCGCTGCCGCGCCGCCGCGCCGTCCATGCGCGGCGGCCGCCGTTGTCGTGACTTCAGGCGATTTCACCCGAACGGGTGAAGTCGCCTGTTTCGTTTGACGGGCGGCGTAACTCGGCGCCGCCCGCGCCCGAACCGGGGGTGAGGCGGTGTCGGATGCGCGCGGATTGGTATTTATCCCGGTCGACGGCAGCGAGTGCTTTCCATATTGTTCCCCGTTATGCTGGATGCATAGAAAAAATTTCTATCTACGAGGGACCAGATAAATGGATGCCATCGATCGCAAGCTGCTGGAGCTGTTGCAGGCGGACGCCACATTGCCGATCGCCGAACTCGCGCAGCGCGTGAACCTGTCGCAGACGCCGTGCTGGAAGCGCGTGCAGCGACTGAAGGAAACCGGCGCGATCCGTGCGCAGGTCGCGCTGTGCGACCCGCGCAAGCTCGGCGTCGGCACCACCGTGTTCGTCGCGATCCGCACGAACCAGCACACCGAGGAGTGGGCCCAGCGCTTTACGCAAGTCGTGCGCGACATGCCGGAAGTCGTCGAGGTCTATCGGATGAGCGGCGAAACCGACTATCTGCTGCGTGTCGTGGTGGCGGGCATCGACGATTACGACCGCGTGTACAAGCAGCTGATCCGCATGGTGCCGCTGTTCGACGTGAGCTCGTCGTTCGCCATGGAGCAGATCAAGTATTCGACCGCGCTGCCGGTGCGCGACGTGTCCGAGCTGGCGTAACGCGGTGCGCGCGCACATCGGTCGGCGCTGTGCGGCGTGTTGCCTGCCCGTCAGCGGCGCGCGCCCGCGCACGGAAACGATGTTCGACGGAAAACCAGGGGCGCAGTGCGACGGCCCAACCCGGCGCGTCGTAACGGGCGCAAGCGCGTAGAATGCCCGCTTCGACGAATTCGACGGAGCCGTACCGGCCATGAACGATCAGCGCAAGAAGAACCCAGTCCGCAACGTGAGCATCCTGATCGTCGTGGCCGTACTCCTGGTGATCGGGACGATCATGTACAACGCGATCTCGCAGAAGCACGCGTACGACGAAGCCCACCCGGCCGAGGCCGCGAGCGCCGCGTCGCACTGACGTCGGCGCGGGCGCGCAGCCGCAGGCGCGTGCTCTACGGGGCGGGCGCGATGTGCGCCTAAGAGGCGTGAGGCGTGAGGCGTGACGACGCGCTCTGTTGCGTCGGGACCGACGCGGCCGCCGAAGCCTGCGCTCGCCTCCGAAGGCTGCCGTCGCTGCCCACGCCGGTCCACCGGCCGGATCGACATCAGCACGGCATCGGCAACACGTGGAACAGCAGAATGCGCTCACGCACCGTGTTGATCGCGCGCGGAATCATGCGTCACGAGGCACGCGCGGCCGGGAAGATCGGCCGGTCGAACCATTGCGCACCCGCTTAGTCACGCCGGCAGCCGGATGACGCTCGCGTCCTTGCGGATCAGCAGCGATGACACCAGCATCTGCTTGCACTGGTGCGCGAGAACCTTCAGGTCGTGCGTGAGGTCGGCGCCCACGGCGTCCGATTTTTCCGCCGACACGACCATTTCGTCGAGCGCGCGCGTGATCTGTCTGGTCGTATCGAGATGGTCGGCCTGCGGCGGCTCGCCGGCTTCCGCCTTTTCGAGGTTGTCGAGCACGGCGGACAGGCCGCGATGCAGCGCGTCATCGTGAACGCGCTGCCCGTCTGCCGCGCATGTGCTGCGAATCAGCGGCGCGGCGGCGGTGATCTGCGCGCCGAGCACGTGGGCCTGCACCAGCAGGTCGTTGAGTTCGGCGACGAAGCGCTGGTGCGCCTTCGGCTCGATCATCATGCGCTGGAACGCCTGCCCGAGGTTCGCGAATGCGATGTGCACGTCCTTGCGCGCGAGGCGGTAGCGATAGTCGTCGTCGAGCGCGGTGGACGGCGCTTCGATCGCCGCGGCAACGACCGGCACGGCAGCCGCGCCGTCCGCGACCGGCACGGCAGGCGCCGAGGCGCCGCGCCCGGCGCGCCACGCCGCCTCGAAATACTTGCGGGTCGAGCTCAGCATGTCGGTCACGAGCTTGCCCATCAGCCGGTATTCCCAGTACGGGAAGAGCCGGCTCGCGGCGATCGCGATCATGCAGCCGACCACGGTGTCGATCGCGCGCTCGCCGATGATGCGCATGCTGCCCGGCGCGAGCAGGTGGAACATCAGCAGCACGTACGACGAAGTGAACACGACGCTTGCCGCATAGTTGAACAGCAGCAGGCTGTAGCTCATCACCATCGATCCGAACATGATCGCGATGAGCACGTGCGGCTCCTTCACCGAATAGATCAGCGCGATGCTCGCCGCGCAGCCGATCAGCGTTCCGACGATACGTTGCGCGTTGCGCTGCTTGGTCAGCGAGTAGCCCGGCTTCAGGATGATGATGGTCGTCATCACGATCCAGTAGGCATTCGTGAGCGGCAGCAGCCTGCCGAGCCAGAAGCCGACCGCGACGGCGATCGTCACGCGCAGCGCGTGGCGAAAGCTCGGCGAGCGCATGTTCAGGTTCGAGAAGATCAGCAGCGGCGACATCCGGCGCCGCTGCAGGAACCGCACGAGCGCCTTGTCGATCTTCAGTTCGGTCTGCTGCGGATCGGCGCGGCCCGACAGGTTGCGGCGCATCCGGTCGATCAGCCGCGTCGCGCTCCAGATCCGCCGGAACGTCGCGAGCACGGCCGCGTACGCCTCGGCATTGGCCGCCGCGAAGTTCTTCTTGCGCATCAGCTCGATCTCGTACTCGATCGCGCGCAGTTCGGCCTTCACGCTGATGCGCGAATGCGGCGCGCGGTTCTCGAGCACCGCGAGGCCGATTTCCTCGAGATCGGCCGCCGCCTTGCCGATCAGGTCGCGATAGAAAATGATCAGGTCCGAGCCGCCGAACGTGTTGCGCACGAGCGGATAGTCGGTATGCGCGCCGACGAACAGCTCGTGCAGGTCGACGCTGTTGATGAACAGGTTGTACATCGTCGTGCGGCCGGGATCGAGCTTGCCGCGGCGCAGCTTCGGCAGGTTGCGCAGCACGATGTCGCGGGCGGTTTCCTGCGTTTCGACCGCCGTGATCTGCTTGGCGACGAGATTGCGGTAGCACTCGTCGAGATCCGCGTCGAGGTCGTAGAACTGCGCGCGCGCCTGCAGGTAGTCCGCGCACGCGAACAGGCTCTCCGCGAGCGCCTGCTGCTCGATCCGGCGCGCCTGCCATTGCGACACGATGGTCGCCCAGTACGTGTACCAGAGGCCGCCCGCGAGAATCCAGCCGGCATTGACGAACGCCTGCAGCGGCGTGAAGTTCTCCTCCAGCGTCATCACCATCATGAACAGCGTCGCGAAGCTGATTTGCGGCCAGCGGTTGCCGTACACGACGATCAGCGACAGCACGAACGTGAGCGGGACGATCGTCAGCCACAGCGCGAAGATGTGCGGCGTGGCGAGGCCCGTCGCGAGCGCGGCCAGAAAGCCGATCACGCTGCACGCAAGCATTTCGTTGTGCTTGTACTTCAGCGGGCCCGGCATGTCGACGACGCACGCGCCGAGCGCACCGGTCGAGATCGTGAAGCCGAGCTCCCGGTTGTGAAACACGATCAGGCACAGCACCGCGGGCAGCGACACGCCGAACGCGATTCTCAGCCCACCGAAGAAGTACTGGCTGTAGAGAAACTTTCTGATTTCGACCGAATAGCGCATCGATGAACGTAATGGCAGACGAAGACGCCCGGGACAGCGTATTGACTGGCGACGAGTCTATCGTATTTCGCGGCCCGCAAAACCTGGCCGTTCGGCCGAACTTCGCCGCGCCGCCCCTTTTGCTATCCTTGTCGCTCCTGTTCGCACGGCGTGGCCGACGCGACGCTCCGACACCCGCTTCATGCTCCATCTTTTCTACTCGAACCGTCACGAAACGCTGGCCGATGCCCTGCTCGAGGATCTGGCCGCGTTCCCGGCCCACAACGGCCCGTGGGCGTCGCAACAAGTGATCGTGCCGAACGCGGCGTTGCGCCGCCGTCTCGAGCTCGACATCGCCGCGCGCCACGGCGTCTGCGCGAACGTCGAGTTCACGTATCTCGCGCAATGGCTGTGGGCGCAGATCGGTCGCGTGTTGACCGTGCCCGCGCGCTCGCCGTTCGCGCCCGATCGGCTCGTGTGGCGCTGCTACCGGCTGTTTGCGCAGGCTGCGGACGGTGCGCCGTGGTTCGCGTCGCCGCGGCTCGCGGCGTACCTGAGCGCGTCGGACGACGCGATGCGCTATGAGCTGGCGCAGCGTGTCGCGACCGTGCTCGACCACTACCTGACCTATCGGCCGGAATGGCTGGCGGCGTGGCAGGCCGGCGAATCGGTGCTCGCGGGCGATGCCGCACCGCGCGGCATCAGCGACGCGGCGCGCGACGACGAGCGCTGGCAGGCGGCGCTGTGGCGCGCGCTGCTCGCCGAGTTGAGCGACAGCGGCACGCCGCCGGCGCATCGCTTTCTCGTGGAGGCGCGCAATCTCGATGCCGAGACGGTCGAACGCGCCGAGTGGCCGGAATCGGTCTGCGTGTTCGCGCTGCCCACGATGCCGCCGCTGCACGTCGCGCTGCTGCGCGAGCTGTCGCGCTGGATCGACGTGCGCATTTACGCGCTCAATCCTTGTCGAGAATTCTGGTTCGACATCGTCACGGCCGCGCATGCGGAGGCGCTCGATGCGGCCGGGCGGCTCGACTATCAGGAGGTCGGCCATCCGCTGCTTGCGGAGTGGGGCCGTCAGACGCAGGCGCAGCTGCACATGCTGCACGAGCTGACCGAAAGCGCCGCGTCGGGCGATGCGTCGCGCTTCGTCGAGAACGCGGCGCCCAGCTGGCTCGCGCGCGTGCAGAACGCGATTCTCGGGCTGCAGCCCGAGGCCGAGCTCGGCGACGCGCCGGCCGAGCGCGGGATCGAGGTGCACGTGTGCCACAGCCTCGCGCGCCAGCTCGAGGTGTTGCACGATCGCCTGCTGGCATGGTTCGACGCCGACGCGACACTGCAGCCGTCCGACGTGCTGGTGGCGGTTGCCGATCTCGCGGCGGCCGGGCCGCTGATCGACGCCGTGTTCGGCACGGCGGGCGCCGGGGCGGCACGCGTGCCGTACCGGATCACCGGGCTGCCGCCGTCGCAGGCGAACCCGGTCGCGCGCGTGCTGCTCGAATGGCTCGCGTTGCCGGACCGGCAGGTCGGCGCGCCCGAGCTGGTCGAATGGTTGCGCGTCGACGCAGTCGCAGCCCGTTACGGCATCGACGCGGCCGCGCTGGAGACGGTGCAGACCTGGCTCGCGGCCGCGGGCGCGCGACGCGGGCTGTCGCCGGCGGTCAGCGACGATGCGGCGGTGCCCGCACCGCGCCATACGTTCGCCGATGCGCTCGCGCGCCTGTTCCTCGGCTATGCGATGCCCGAAGGCGCCGCGCCGATCGGCGCATGGCTGCCGATCGAGGCGGCCACGGGCAGCGAGGCCGAGCTGCTCGGCCGGCTGGCCCGCTTCACCGACGATCTCGACGGGTTCGCGCAGCGGCTTGCCGGTGCGCTCACGCCGCGCGCATGGAGCGAGCTGTTCGCCGATACGCTCGCGCGCTTCTTCGATTCGGGCGCCGCGTATGCCGATGCGCTTGCCGGCGTGCGCGACGCGCTCGACGCGATGCTGGCCGCGATGACCGAAGGTGCGCCGGACGAGGCGCTGCCCGCTGCGGTCGTACGGGCCGGGCTGGCCGCCGCGCTCGACGATCCGGCGCGTGGCGGGGTGCCGTGGGGCGGCGTGACGTTCTCGTCGCTGACGAGCTTGCGCGGGCTGCCGTACCGCGTGATATGTCTGCTCGGGATGGACGACGGCGTGCTGCCGAGCCTCGCGCGCGCCGACGAGTTCGACCTGATGGCCGTGCTGCCGAAGCTCGGCGACCGGCAGCGCCGCGACGACGAGCGCAATCTGTTCCTCGACCTGCTGCTCGCCGCGCGCGACCGGCTGCTGATCGCGTACACCGGCCGCAGCATCCGCGACAACGCGCCGTTGCCGCCCGCGGCGCTCGTCGACGAACTGCTCGATCACCTCGCGCTCGTCACGGCCGGCGCGGACGCCGCGCCGGATGCGGTCGACGCCGCGCGCCGTGCGTTCGTCGTCGAACATCCGCTGCAGCCGTTCGCGGCCGAGTATTTCCGGCCCGGCAGCGAACTCGCATCTTACGACGCCGAGCGCGCGACGCTGGCGTCGCTGCTCGCGGCCGAAGCCGCACGCGATGCGTCGCGGGAGCAGCCGTTCTTCGCGCAGCCGCTGGCGGCCGAGCCGGTCGAGCCGGTCGCATTCGGCGAATTCGAACGGTTCTGGCGTCATCCGGCTCGCGCGTTGTTGCGCGCGCGGCTCGGCATCGTGTTGTCCGACGCGCAGGCGGAACTGCTCGACACCGAGCCGTTCGCGCTCGACTTCGCCGGCAGCGACGCGCTCGCCGAGCGCCTGCTGCCGCTGCTGATCGAATCCGACGAGCGCGACGTGCACGATCACGCGTTGCGCATCGCCGACGCGAGCCCCGAACTGCCGGGCGGCGCGACGGGCGCCGTGTGGCGCGACCAGGCGCTCGGCTCGATGACGCAGCTCGCGTCGAACGTGCGTCGTGCGCTCGCCGAAGGCGTCGCGCGGCGGCCGTTCACGCTCACGATCGCGCCTGCATGGCCCGAAACCGCCGATGAACTGTTCGGCGTGCACGACGCGATGCTGTCGGCCGATGCGGTGAGCGCGCCGCTCGAGTTGCACGGCACGCTGAACCGGCTCACGCCGGCCGGTCAGGTGATCTATCGCTACGCACGCCCGAGCGCGCGGGATTACTTGTCGGCGTGGCTGGCGCACCTCGTCTACTGCGCGGTGGAGCCCGACGGGCCGCGCCGCTCGCTGTGGTTCGGCAGCGGCGGGGCATTCGAGCTCACGCCGGTCGCGGCGCCGCTCGAGCGGCTCGCGCCGCTCGCCGCGCTGTTTCGCGCGGGCCGGCGCATGCCGCTGCGCTTCTTTCCGCGCAGCGCATGGGCGTGCGTGTCCGACGGCGACGCGAAGGCCGCGAGCGTGTGGATCAACGAACGTGTGGCGAGCGAGGCGGACGATCCGGCCATCGCGATCGCGTGGCGCGGTGCGCACCCGTCTCTCGACGAGCCGTTCGGAACGCTCGCGCGGCTCGTATTCGAGCCGATGCTCGAACATCTGAAGGAGCTCGAATGAACGCCGCATCCAGATCGCCGGCGGCGCTCGAACTCGACGTGTTCGCATGCCCGCTCGACGGCGTCAACCAGATCGAGGCGTCGGCCGGTACCGGCAAGACGTGGAACATCTGCGCGCTCTACGTGCGGCTGCTGCTCGAAAAGGATCTCGGCGCGGACGAAATCCTCGTGGTGACGTTCACGAAGGCCGCGACCGCCGAACTGCACGAGCGCATTCGCGGCCGGCTGGCGCAACTCGCGCATGCGCTCGATACGGGCGACGACGGCGGCGACCCGTTCGTCGCACGACTGCTGGAGACGACGCTCGGCGAAGGCGGTGCGCTCGATCCCGACACGGCGGCGAAGCGGATCAGGCGCGCGCTTCGCGCGTTCGATCAGGCGGCCATCCACACGATCCACGCGTTCTGCCAGCGCGCGCTCCAGGAGGCGCCTTTCGCCGCCGCGATGCCGTTTGCGTTCGACATGCAGGCTGACGATGCGGCGCTGCGCTTCGAACTGGCCGCCGACTTCTGGCGCACGCGCGTCGAACCGATGGCCGCCCGCTGGCCGCGCTTCGCGACGTGGCTCGTCGATTCGGGCGCGGGCCCGGCCGCGCTCGACGCGCAACTGGCGCGTCGGCTGAAGAAGCCGCTGGCCGCGCTGCGCTGGGACGGCGTCGCCGAGCCCGACGAGTCGGCGGAGGCCGCGGCCGCCGCCTGCTTCGAGCAGGCCGCACAAATGTGGGCCGACGAGCGCGATGCGATCGATGCGCTGCTGCGCGCCGCGCAGCCGGCGCTCAACCAGCGCTCGCACAAGCCCGAGGCGATCGCCGATGCGTTCGGCGCGTGGTCTGCGCACTTCGCGCAGCGCAATGCCGCGGCCGCGCTGCCGAAGGCCGCGCTCAGGCTCACGCGCACGGCGCTCGTGAAGGCGACCAAAAAAGGCGGCGCGACGCCCGAACACGCGTTCTTCGACGTGGCCGATGCGCTCGAAGCAGCGGTCGCGGCAGCCGACGCCGCGCAGCGCGCCCGCTGGCTCGCGCTGGTCGCCGACTGGCTCGACAGCGCACCGGCCGAGTTGGCCGAACGCAAGCGCACGCGCCGGGTCGTGTCGTTCGACGATCTGCTCGCGAACCTGTATCAGGCGCTGCAGGCGCACCCGTGGCTCGGCGAGACGCTGCGTGCGCGCTATCCGGCCGCGCTGATCGACGAATTCCAGGATACCGACCCGCTGCAGTTCGCGATCTTCGACCGGATCTTCGCGCCGCGCGGTCCGCTGTTTCTCGTCGGCGATCCGAAGCAGGCGATCTACAGCTTCCGCGCGGCCGATCTGCACACTTATCTCGCCGCGCGCGCACGCGCGAGCGCGTGCTACACGCTCGCGGTCAACCAGCGTTCGACGCCGGCGATCGTCGACGCGTGCAACCGCTTCTTCATGTCGAATCCGCACGCGTTCGTGCTCGACGGGCTCGACTATTACGCGGTGCGTGCCGGCACGCGCGTGCGGGCGCCGTTCATCGACGAGACAGATCCGGGTCCGGCCGGCGATTTCCGGATCTGGGCGTTGCCGGGCGGCGACGGCACACTGCACAAGCGCGAGGCGCAGGCACAGGCCGCGCAGGCGTGCGCGGCCGAGATTGCGCGGCTGATGCGCGGCGCGCGCGACGGGCACGCGCGGCTCGGCGATACGCCGCTGTCGCCGGGCGACATCGCGGTGCTGGTGCAGACGCACCGACAGGGCAGCCTCGTGAAGCGCGTGCTCGCCACCTGGGGCATCGGCAGCGTCGAGCTTGCGCAGGCATCGGTATTCTCGACGGGTGACGCGGAGCAGCTCGAGCGCGTGCTCGCGGCGATCGACGCGCCGGGCGACCTGCGGCGCTTGCGTGCCGCGCTCGCCGCCGACTGGTTCGGCCTCGATGCCGATGCGCTGTGGCGCATGGAGCAGGGCGATGGCGACGCATCGCGCGATGCGGCGGACGGCGCGGATGCGATGAGCTGGGTCGAGCGCTTCTCGCGTTACCGGCTGCTGTGGCGCGAGCGCGGCTTCGCGGTGATGTGGCGCACGTTCACGCGCGAGCTGCGGATCGCCGAGCGGCTGATGGCTGGCGCGGACGGCGAGCGCCGCGTGACCGACATCAACCATCTTGCCGAACTGACGCAGGCGCGCGCGTCCGCGCAGCCGGGCATCGCGCCGACGCTGCGCTGGCTCGCCGCGCAGCGGCTCGACGGCGGCGGCGAGGAGGCGCAGCTGCGTCTCGAATCCGACCGCAACCTCGTGCAGATCGTCACCGTCCACAAATCGAAGGGCCTCGAATACGCGGTCGTGTTCTGTCCGTTCCTGAACGACGGCGGGCTACGCGAGCCGCCGACGTCGGCGCTGCCCGACGCACGCGAGTATCACGACGACGCAGGCGATGCGGTGCTGCATTACGGATGCGACGACGAAGCCGCCGCGCACGCGGCGCGGCAGGTTTTGCGCGAGCAGGCGGCGGAGCGCGCGCGGCTCGTCTACGTGGCGCTCACGCGCGCCGTCTATCGCTGCTATCTGGTCGCCGGGCCGTATCTGTCGTCGCGCTCGACGCGCGAGGCGCGCCGCAGCGTGCTCAACTGGCTCGTGGCCGGCGCGGGCCGCTCGTTCGACGCGTGGCTCGACGAGCCGCCCGACGAGGCGGAACTCGGCGCAGCATGGCAGGCGCTCGCGGGCGGGCCGCTCAGCGTGGCGCCGTTGCCGGTGCCCGCGCGCCGCGAACGCGTGGCGGCCGGCCATGACGACTCGCAAGCGCTGGCGGCGCGCCGCGCGACGCGCATGTTGCGCGACGCGTGGCGCATCGCGAGTTTCAGTTCGCTGACCGCGTCGATGGCGCGCGAGGAAGCGGGCGTCGCGAGCGTGCCGGACGACGAGTTGCGCCCCGATCACGATGCACTTGCCGCGGTGAGTGTGGACCTCGCGCTCGTCGGTGCCGACACGGCCGTGTCGGCGCCGCCCGACGACGACATCCTGACGTTTCCGCGCGGCGCTGCGGCGGGCGAGTGCCTGCACCGCTTGTTCGAACTGAGTCGCTTCACCGAGCCCGATTCGTGGCGCCAGGCCGCGCTCGGCGCGTTGCACGACCGGCCGGTCGTGGCCGAGCCCGATCTCGCGGTGCGGCTGCCGGCGATGATGGTGCGGCTCGTCGACGACGTCGTGCACACGGAACTCGTGCCGGGCATGCGGCTCGCGGATCTCGATCCGGCGAGGCGGCTCGACGAAATGGGCTTCCTGTTTCCGGCGCCGTCGCTCGAGCTTGGCGCCTTGCGCCGGCTGCTGGTCGCGCACGGCTATCCGGACGTCGCGCTGGAGGCCGGGGCGCTCGCGGGCTTCATCAAGGGTTTCATCGACATGATCGTCGAACACGACGGGCGCTTCTGGATCGTCGACTGGAAGTCGAACCATCTCGGCAATACGCCCGACGCGTACGGCCCGCGCGCGCTCGACGCTTCGATGGCCGATCACGCGTATCACCTGCAGGCGCTGCTCTATACGGTCGCGCTGCATCGTTACCTGCGCGCGCGCTTGCCCGATTACGACTACGACACGCATATGGCCGGCTACCTGTATCTGTTCGTGCGCGGCGTGCGGCCCGGCTGGCGCAGCGCCGGCATGCCGGCCGGCGTCCATGCGGGCCGGCCGACCCGCGAACTCGTCGACGCGCTCGACCGGATGATGGAAGGGGGCCGCGCATGAACGCGTCCGACGACACGCTCGAATTCACCGGTGGCCTGGTTGCGCGCCTGCCCGAGCCGGCGGATTTCGGCATAGCGCTGGCCGAGGGTTTCGCGCGCCGCATCGGCGAGTTGTCGCGTCGCGCGGGCGCGCCGGCCGCGGCTGCGCGCTGGGCCGCGCGCGCCGCGTTCGCGGCGAGCCGCGCGACGGCGGGCGGCCATGTGTGCGTCGCGCTCGGCGCGCTCGCGCATCGCTACGATGAGCCCGTCGACGACGTGCGCGCGGCGCTGGCAGCGAGCGGGCTGGTTGCCTATGGCACGCTCGCGCGCGGTGACGAGCGGCCGCTGATCGTCGACCGGCACGACCGGCTGTATCTGTCGCGCTATTTCGATTACGAGCGGCGTCTCGCCGAGGCGCTGGTGGCCCAGGCCGACGCGGCCGCACCGGACGACGCGCTGTCTTCCGAGCGCTTGCGTGCGAGCCTCGCGCGTTACTTCGGACCGGCGACCGGCGAGGTCGACTGGCAGCGCGTCGCGGCGATCGTCGCGCTCACCGGACGCGTGACGATCGTCAGCGGCGGGCCGGGCACCGGCAAGACGACGACCGTGGTCGGCGTGCTCGCTTGTCTGCTCGATGCGCAGCCGGGGCTTCGCATCGCGCTGGCCGCGCCTACCGGCAAGGCCGCGCAGCGGATGCAGGAAGCGCTGCACGCGCGCTCGGGCGATCTCCCGCCGGAGCTGGCGGCGCGCCTGCCCGAGACGTCGTATACGCTGCATCGCCTGCTGGGCGGCGGCGGGTCGACGGGCTTCCGGCATCATCGCGACAATCCGTTGCCGTACGACCTGATCGTGGTCGACGAGGCGTCGATGATCGACGTCGCGCTCGCCGCGCATCTGCTCGACGCGCTCGCACCGGGCGCGCGGCTCGTGCTGCTCGGCGACAAGGACCAGCTCGCGGCCGTCGAGGCCGGCGCCGTATTCGCGGAGCTCAGCGCGCGGCCGACCTTCAGTGCCGCTGCGCGCACGCGCATCGCGGCGGCGCTCGGCATCGCCGAAGGCGCGTTTGCTGCGGCATTGCCGGTGCCGGACGGCGATGCGGCGAATGCGGTTGCTGCTGTGGCTCCGGTTTCGACTTCAGCTCCCGCTCCCGCTCCAGACCGAACCGTTCCGCATGCTCCCGCGGGTACCGCACGCAAGCCGTCGGCGCGGCGCAGCGCCGATCCGCGACAGGCGTCGTTGTTCGACGACGCGCCGCAGGCCGAAGCGGATGTGCCTGATCCGGCCGTCCCGTCTGCGGCGTCCGCACCGCCTGGCGGGCCAACTGCCACCGAACGCCCGATCGGCGATCCCGCATGGATCGAGGCCGACGAGCTCGCGTGGCTCGACGCGGTGGAGCTTGCGCCATTCGAACCGGGTGACGCTGAAACGGCGGCGCTCGCATCGGCCGCCGCATCGCTCGCGGTCGGTGCCGACGCCGTGCCGCCCGCGCTCGCCCCCGCGCCGCTGGCCGACTGCGTCGTGTGGCTCGAACGCAACTACCGCTTCGGCCTCGATTCGCCGATCGGACGGCTGTCGCTCGCGATCCGTCGCGGCGACGTGCAGGCCGCGCTCGATGCGTTGCCCGCCGACGATGCGGCCGCCGCGTCGTTTCATGACGACGCCGGCGACACGCTCGCGCCGTCCACCGTCGAGCGGCTTGCACGCCGGTTCGGCGCGTACCTCGCTGCGTTGCGCACCGCGTTGTCCGAGACGGTGCCCGATCCGCTGCCGCTGTTCGATGCGCTCAACCGTTTCCGGATCCTGTGCGCGACGCGCACGGGCGCGCGTGGCGCCGAGCACGTCAACGCGCTGGTGGCCGCGCATGTGCGGCAGGCGGCGCGCGTGCCGCTCGCGGTCGGCGCACACTGGTTCACCGGGCGGCCGATCATGGTGACGCGCAACGATTACGCGCTCGGGCTGTTCAACGGCGACATCGGCATCGCGTTGCCCGACGCGCAGGGCGTGCTGCGCGTATGGTTCCGGCGCGCGGACGGCACCGCGCGCGCGGTGTCGCCGGCCGCGCTGCCGCCGCACGAAACGGCATTCGCGCTGACGGTCCACAAGTCGCAGGGTTCGGAATTCGACGAGGCCGCACTGGTGCTGCCGGCGTCGTTCGGCCGCGTGCTGACGCGCGAGCTCGTCTATACGGCCGTCACGCGCGCACGGACGCGCGTGCAGGTGATCGGCCCGCGGCGCGTGCTGGCGCAGGCGGTTGCAACGCGCACGCAGCGCGACTCGGGGCTGGCGGCCCGCGTCGACGAGGCGCTCGCGCGCCGCCGCACGGAGACGTCACGATGATGATCCGCTACACGCTCGATCCGGCCGACGTCGAATGGACGGCCGTGCGCGCGCAGGGCGCAGGCGGCCAGAACGTGAACAAGGTGTCGAGCGCGATACACCTGCGTTTCGATATCCGCGCGTCGTCGCTGCCGCCGGTGCTCAAGGAGCGGCTGCTCGCGCTGTCCGACCAGCGCATCACGCGCGACGGCATCGTCGTGATCAAGTCGCAGGAGTACCGCACCCAGGAGAAAAACCGCGAGGCGGCGCTCGCACGGCTCGACGCGCTGATCGGCAGCGTCGCGTTCACGCCGCGCGCGCGGGTCGCGACGCGGCCGACGCGCGCATCGAAGGAGCGGCGCCTCGAACACAAGTCGCGCCGCAGCGTCGTGAAATCGGGAAGAGGGAAGGTGATCGACTGATGAAATGCAGCGCCACAGCGCCCCCTACCGCATCACCGTGCCCGCGCGGTCGAGCACGAAATCGACGCAGAACACCACGAGACGGCCTTCCGCGCGAATCGCGACGGCTGCCGTATAGCAGTCGCGGCCTTCGGTCAGCGAGAAATGCGGGCCCATCAGCGCAACGCGGCCCGGCGCGGCGATCGCGCGCTGGAAGTACGGGCGCCGCGACCAGTTGCTGTGCGTTTCCGGGAACAGCGGCGACAGCCGCGTGCCGACAGCCTGACCGGCGTCGACGCGCGCGCCGATCGACGGCAGAAACTGTTCGCCGATCTCGTCCGTGACGAACACGCGCCGCGCCGCCGGCACCGTGAACACGCGCTGCGCGGCTTCCTCCAGGCTGCCGCTCGCCGCGAACGTCGCCGCCCCGGTGAGCACCAGCCGCTCGATCGCATCGAAGCCGGGCTGCCCGTCGCTGGCGGGCCGATGCCGCTGCGCGATGAAACGCCGCCATGCGGCGTCGAGCAGCGCGGGCGCCGCCGCGCTCGCTTGCGCGATCGACGCATCCGGCTGGCCGAACCAGAAGCCCTGCACGAAATCGATGTCGGCTTCCATCAGCGTCTGCAGCGCGTCGTCGCTTTCGACGCCTTCGGCGAGCACCATCGCGCCGGCCTGATGCAGCATCGACACCAGGTGATACATGATGCGCCGGTCGTCGGCCGACGAATTCGCGCGCTCGACCAGCGAGCGGTCGAGCTTCACGATATCGGGCCGCGCGCGCCACACGCGGTCGAAATTCGAGAACCCGGTGCCGAAATCGTCGATCGCGATCAGGAAGTCGCGGTGGTGAATCATGTCGATCGTGCGGGCGAGCGCCGCTTCGTCGCGCGCCCGCTTCTCGACGACTTCGAGCACGATGCGGTTCGGTGGCAATCCGAAATGCCGGCACAGCGCATCGACGAAACCGCGCTGCACGAGGCCCGAATCGAGCACGCGCGGCGTCACGTTCAGAAACAGCCAGCCGTCGCCGATGCGTTGCGCGACGAAGTTGGCCGTATGCAGGCAGCGCGCGAGCCGGTCGAGCAGCAGCACGTCGGCCGCCGCGCGCGTGCGGTCGAACAGCGCCGCCGGCGACTTCAGCGCGCCGTTTTCGTCGACGACGCGCAGCAGCGCTTCGTAGCCGACCACGCGCTTGTGCGTGATCGACAGCACCGGCTGGAACACGCTGCGCAGCGTCGTGTCGCGGTAGGTTGCCACCCAGCCGCCGGGCGTCGGCGTCAGGCGTTCGAGCAGGGAGTCGAGCGAGAGTTCGCGGGGGAGGTCGCGGGCAGGCTTCATGGCGAAGACGCCCTGCGGCGATCGGCGAGACGGTCTCGTGCGCGCCGCGCCGAAACCGTCGCACGCGCGGGTGGACGCAAAAGAACGCGGTGCATCGTAACCGCCTTGTGCGGATGAGTGCTGCGAGTGTAACGGCAAGCGCGCGACGTGCGTATAAGGGAAACTCCAGACGCAAACGCTACACCGGCGCGCGGCGCAGGCGTCAGCCGCACGCCGCTCAGGCCGCCTCGCCGCCGCGCGGGCCGAAGCCCGGAATCCGTCTGATCACGCCGGTCGCGAGCGCGGTGCCGACGAGCACGATCGCGCAGCCCTCGATCATCACGATCGACACGCGTTCGCCGAGGAACAGCGCACCCCACAGCAGGCCGAAGACGGGGATCACGAACGTCACCGTGATCGCACGGGCCGGACCGATGTGCGCGATCAGGTAAAAGAAGATGAAATACGCGACGCCGGTGCAGGCGATGCCGAGCGCGAGCACCGCGCCCCACGCATGGACGCCGATCGCCGCGGCAGGCCACGTCGCGATCGCGAACGGCACCAGCAGCACCGTCGAGCCGATCATGCTGCCGGTCGCGTTGACGAGCGGATCGACGCCGCTGAGCTTGCGCTTCGTGTAGTTGGCCGCGATGCCGTACAGCAGCGTCGCGCCGAGCGCGGCTGCCGCGGCCAGCACGGTGGCGGTGGCGCCGGTCGCGCCGCGCGCGCTGGCGACCTGATCCCACACGAGCGTCAGCACGCCGGCAAAACCGATCACGAGGCCGAGCGCGCGCGGCAATGACAGTTTGTCCTTCAGCCACAGGTACGCGACGAGCGCGCCCCACAGCGGCGTCGTCGCGTTGATCACCGACGTCACGCCGGCCGACAGTGTCAATTCCGCAAACGCGAACAGGCAGAACGGCGCGCCCGAGTTCAGCACGCCGACGACGAACAACGGCCACGCATGCCGGCGCAACCGCGCGCCGAGATCGGCGGGCTTGAAGCGCGTGAGCGCGAGTCCCGTGAGGAACAGCGCTCCGATGCCCACGCGCAACGCCATCAGCGGCGCGACGCCGAATTCGGCGACGCCGATCCGGATGAAGAGGAACGACGCACCCCACAGGGCAGCGAGGACGGTCAGCAGAAGGGCGTTCTTGGGCGACATCGGGCGGCCGGCGAGAGGAGGAATGCGGTGGATGTTACACCGCAGGATCGCGCGTTCGTTTCACGATCGGATGAAACGACAAGAAACGGGACCTCGGCGCGCGCGCCCGCCCGGCCGCGCCGCGGTGCATCAATGGTGGCGCCAGCCGCCGCGGCCGCCGAAGCCGAAGTTCAGCGACACGGCCGGCCCCCAGTAACCGCCCCACGCCGGCCCGTAGACGGGCGCCGGATAGTAGTACGCGGGGTTGGGCGCGACATACACGGGCGCCGGCTGCACCGGCGCGGCCGCGTAATAACCGGACGAATAGTAGCCGTAAGGGTAGTAGCAACCGGCGAGGGCTGCGCATGCGAGCGCCGTGGCGACGAGGGTCCTGGTCATGATGTTTCTCCGGCGGGAGCCGATGCTTCAGCTTAGCCCGCACGGCGACGCATCGGCGAGCAAAAGGGTAACGGCGCGTTTCCGGGGGCATCGCCGCGCAATGTGCCAATGCGTGCCCGCCAATGCGAAACGGCGTTTCCGCACCGCGGAAACGCCGTTTCGCCCAAGCCGCCGCGCGCGGCGGCGACCTGGAATGAGCCTGAGCGTACGCTTACTTGCCGACCTGGTTGCCGATCAGGCCGCCAGCTGCCGCGCCGCCGAGCGTCGACAGCGCGTTGCCGCCGATCGCCGCGCCGGCCACACCGCCGACGCCTGCGCCAATCGCCGTATCGCGCTGACGGCGCGTCATCGAATCGCAGGCCGACAGGCTCGCCACCGTCGCGACGAGGAGCGCGCATACCCCAAAACGCCGAATCGAGTTACGCATGATCGTTGTCCTTGTGGTAGTGGAGGGAGGTCGCACGACCGTATCGAGGCTGTGCATATGGCCAATCTACCCGCCGTCCCGTCATGCTGCTGTAAGGACTTGTTAAGGCTCGGGCGCTTTCGTAATGAATTGTTTCTCGCCCGCGGGCAGGCATGCGCGATGCGACGAACGCGCAAAACAAAGCCCGCTCGAAAGCGGGCTCGTGCAGGCGTCGGCAGACGTGTGCGGGGCCGCGGCCCGTGCGAGCCGCGGCCTCCGCATGTCCGCTTACTGGCGGTGATAGATCTCCGCGCCGGTCTTCACGAACTCGACTGCCTTGACTTCCATGCCCTTCTGCAGCGCCTCGGTTTCCGACACGCCCTGTTGCGCGGCGAACTCGCGCACGTCCTGCGTGATCTTCATCGAGCAGAAGTGCGGCCCGCACATCGAGCAGAAATGCGCGACCTTCGCCGAATCCTTCGGCAGCGTTTCGTCGTGGAATTCGCGCGCCTTGTCCGGATCGAGGCCGATGTTGAACTGGTCTTCCCAGCGGAACTCGAAGCGCGCCTTCGACAGCGCGTTGTCGCGCACCTGCGCGCCCGGGTGACCCTTGGCGAGGTCGGCGGCGTGCGCGGCGAGCTTGTACGTGATGATTCCTTCCTTCACGTCGTCCTTGTTCGGCAGCCCGAGGTGCTCCTTCGGCGTCACGTAGCACAGCATCGCGGTGCCGAACCAGCCGATCATCGCGGCGCCGATGCCCGACGTGATGTGGTCGTAGCCCGGCGCGATGTCGGTGGTCAGCGGCCCGAGCGTGTAGAACGGCGCTTCCTTGCACCAGTCGAGCTGCAGGTCCATGTTCTCCTTGATCAGCTGCATCGGCACGTGGCCGGGGCCTTCGATCATCACCTGCACGTCGTGCTTCCACGCGATCTGCGTGAGCTCGCCGAGCGTCTTCAGCTCGCCGAGCTGCGCTTCGTCGTTCGCGTCGTAGATCGAGCCGGGGCGCAGGCCGTCGCCGAGCGAGAAGCTCACGTCGTACGCCTTCATGATCTCGCAGATCTCTTCGAAGTGTTCGTACAGGAAGCTTTCCTTGTGGTGCGCGAGGCACCACTTCGCCATGATCGAGCCGCCGCGCGACACGATGCCCGTCATCCGGTTCGCGGTGAGCGGCACGTACTGCAGCCGCACGCCCGCATGGATCGTGAAGTAGTCGACGCCTTGCTCGGCCTGCTCGATCAGCGTGTCGCGGAAGATTTCCCACGTGAGGTCCTCGGCCTTGCCGTTGACCTTCTCCAGCGCCTGGTAGATCGGCACCGTGCCGATCGGCACCGGGCTGTTGCGGATGATCCACTCGCGCGTTTCATGGATGTGCTTGCCGGTCGACAGGTCCATCACCGTGTCGCCGCCCCAGCGGATCGCCCACGTCATCTTGTCGACTTCCTCGCCGATCGACGACGTGACGGCCGAGTTGCCGATGTTCGCGTTGATCTTCACGAGGAAGTTGCGGCCGATGATCATCGGCTCCGATTCCGGGTGGTTGATGTTCGCCGGAATGATCGCGCGGCCGCGTGCGACTTCGTCGCGCACGAACTCGGGCGTGATCTCGGCGAGCGCGTTCGCGCCGAAGGCCGCGGCGCCGAACGCCTGGCCCGGGTGCTGGCGGCCCATCATCGCGGCGAGCTTCGCGCCGTTCGGGCCGCTCGCCTTCAGATTCTCGAGGTACTCGGCGCGGCGCTGGTTCTCGCGGATCGCGATGTATTCCATTTCCGGCGTGATGATGCCCTTACGCGCGTAGTGCATCTGCGTGACGTTCTTGCCCGCCTGCGCGCGGCGCGGATTGCGGTGCAGGCCGGGGAAGCGCAGGTCGGCGGTGGCCGGGTCGGCCGCGCGCTCGCGGCCGTAGCCGCTCGACAGGCCGTCGAGCACTTCGGTGTCGCCGCGCGCTTCGATCCAGCGCTGGCGCAGCGCGGGCAGGCCCGCGCGGATGTCGATCTTCGCGTCGGGGTCGGTGTACGGGCCCGACGTGTCGTACACGTAGATCGGCGGATTCTTTTCGCCGCCGAAGCCGGTCGGGGTGTCGGCCTGCGTGATTTCACGCATCGGCACGCGGATGTCGGGCTGCGAGCCGGTTACGTAAACCTTGCGCGAATTCGGCAGCGGGGCGACGGCAGCGGCGTCGACGTGGGCGTCGGCGGACAGAAACTTCGGATTGGCGTTCATGCAATCTCCTGTGTGAGCGCCGGGCAGGCGCTTCTGCGCAGGCCCGGAGCCCTTGACGAATGTGGGGCTCGAGCTAAGCAGGAGACGACGCTTGGTGAGGCGGCGGATTTCGTCAGGAGGATGGCGGCGAAATCCGTACGCTTCCCTGCGCTGGCATTATCCAGATCAGGTTCAAAGGGTATTTCTCACCCGCAATGCCGGTTGTTTGACCGGGCGCATTGCAGGACCCCCGCGTTAGCAGCGCACAAGATACACCGGCTTCGCGGCGGTTTCAACCGGCAGCCGGACGCCGCCGCGGTGCGCCGCAGCATGGCCGCCGCCGCGAGCGCCCGCGCGGCCGGCAGCACACCGCGCCGCCGCAGCGCGTTCGCGCGTCGCGCACGGGTGCGAAGCGGTGCAACATCGCGCGCGCTTGCGCGGCCCCAAAAAAATTTCGCGGCGGCTGTCATTTCCGGCCGCGTCGTTCGTCTATTCGGCTCCTCGAACCCATGTTGTGGAGAAATCTGATGAAAAACGTACTGATCGCCGCCTGTGTCGCCGCTTTCGCCGCGCTTGCAACGAGCGCTTACGCGCAGAACGACGCGATGTCGCAGGGCGCGTCGTCGATGTCGAAGGACGCGATGGGCCACGATGCGATGAAGAAGGACGGCATGAAGAAGGACGCGATGAAAAAGCACGACGCGATGAAGCCGGATGCGATGTCGCACGATGCGATGGGCAAGGCGTCGGGCGACAAGATGGCGCCGTCGAACTGACGCAGCCGTACGGGCGCGTGGCCGCCGCGTGCGCAGCACGCCGGCCGGTTGCGCGTCGCGCTGCGCTGCGCGTGTCGTGGCGTGGCGCATCGTGCCGCGTCGTGCCCGTCCGCATCGACGCGGACGCTATCCGGAGTGTTCATCATGCCAACCCTTCCCGCCATTGGCCACGCGGCGGCCCCGCGCCCCGCGCGCCCGATTCATCCGCTGTGGGTGCGCGTGAGCCACTGGCTCAATGCGCTCGCGGCGATCCTGATGGTGCTGTCCGGCTGGCGCATCTACGATGCGTCGCCGATCTATCCGCCGTTCGTGTTCGCGCACGGCATCACGCTGGGTGGCTGGCTCGGCGGCGCGCTGCAATGGCATTTCGCGGCGATGTGGCTGCTCGTCGGCAACGGGCTGTTCTACCTGACGATGTCGATCTCGACCGGACGCGTCGCGCGCAAGATGCTGCCCGTCACGCCGCGCGCGGTGTGGCGCGACCTGGGCGCCGCGTTGCGCGGCCGGCTCGCGCACGACGACCCGAGCGTCTACAACGCGGTGCAGCGTGCGGCCTACCTGTTCGCGATCGCCGATCTGATTTTGCTCGTGCTGTCCGGGCTGACGATCTGGAAGTCGGTGCAGTTTCCGCTGCTGCGCGCATCGTTCGGCGGCTACGACAACGCACGCATCGTGCATTTCTGGGCGATGACGCTGCTCGTCGCGTTCGTCGTCGTGCACGTCGCGATGGCGTTGCGCGTGCCGCGCTCGCTGCTCGCGATGCTGCGCGGTCGCTGATTCGTCTGCTCACGATCGAGGAACTCATCATGTCCGAATCCGAATCCCCCGGCGAGCGCCGGCCGTGGACGCTCGACCGCCAGTCGCTCGCGCTCGACGTGCGGCGCGAGCTCGAAATGCCCTCCCGGCGCCTGTTCAACCGGCGCATCCTGACGCTCGGCGGCCTGACGATGCTGAGCGGCTGCACGCTGCACGACGATGCGTCGGTGAACACGTTTCTCGAGCAGGTGTCGCGCATCAACGATCGCGTGCAGGCGTGGCTGTTCAGCGGCGAGCGACTCGCGCCGACCTATACCGAGGCCGACATCACGCGGCCGTTCCCGTTCAATGCGTACTACGGCATCGACGAGGTGCCGCACGTCGACGCGTCGACCTACCGGCTCGTGCTGTCCGGTCGCGTGACCGGCAAGCGCGTATGGACGCTCGACGAGCTGCGCGCGCTGCCGCATGCGGAGCAGATCACGCGGCACATCTGCGTCGAAGGATGGAGCGCGATCGGCCGCTGGGGCGGCACGCCGTTCGGCGCGTTCCTCGCGCGCGCGGGCGCCGATACGCACGCGAAGTACGTCGGCTTCAAATGTGCGGACGACTACTACGAGAGCATCGACATGCCGACCGCGCTGCACCCGCAGACGCTGCTCGCGTTCGACTACGACGGCCGCCGCCTGCCGCCGGAATTCGGTTTCCCGATGAAGCTGCGGATGCCGACCAAGCTCGGCTACAAGAATCCGAAGCACATCATGGAGATCTTCGTGACCGACACCTATCCGGGCGGCTACTGGGTCGACCAGGGCTACAACTGGTTCGGCGGATCGTGAGCGGCGGTGCGGTGCGGGGCGCGCTGCGTCACGGCTGCGCACCGCGCGCGATGGTGGGCGATGGTGCGTGATGGTGCGTGATGGTGGGCGGCGTCGCGCAGCGGCCGCCCCAGCCAACCGTCGACACACGCCCGACCTACCGGCACCGTCGCACCCTACCTGCGCCGCGGCCCGCAAATGTCGCGCCGAAACGTCAGTCGACATCCTTTCGATCGGGCCGGGCGATCCTTTCGAATCCTTGATGCCATAATGCCGGGCATGCGCGCACGATGCCGTGCGCGCACATCTTGTCAGACCCTCTGCCGCCGCTTGCCGGTTCCTATTCGTCGCCGTTCGCACTGTCATGTCGTTCCGCACGCTCGTCCCCGCTTCCCCGGTCCCGTCTGGGCCGCTTGCCGGTTGCTCCGGCGTCTTGCAGCGGAGCGCGCCACTGCTGTGCGGGCGGGCTGAACGATGACGCCACTCGACCGTCTGCTGGATTTCCTCGCCGGGCTGCCCCGACTGCCATTGCGCATCCGCCTGCCGCAAAGCCGCGGCGGCCGCGTCGCACTGGCGCTGGTTTTCATCTACTTCGTCTGGGGCTCGACCTACAGCGGCCTGCATTTCGCGCTGCAGTCGTTCCCGCCGCTGCTGCTGTCGGGCCTGCGCAACCTGCTCGGCGGCATCGGGCTGTTCGTGTTCGCGCTGCGCCGCAAGCCCGCGCGGCCGACGCTCGTCGAAGTCCGCAACTCGGCGATCGTCGGCACGATGCTGGTCGCGCTGTCGTCCGGCACGATCGCGCTGGGGATGCGCACCGTCAGCAGCGGCTCGGCCGCGGTGATGGTCGCGACGGTGCCGCTCTTTGCCACCGTGATCGCGGCGGTCGCCGGGCGCCCGGTCGCGCGAGGCGAGTGGGCGGCCGTCGCGCTCGGGATGGTCGGCATCGTCGTGCTGAACTCGGGCGGCGGCGGCGCCGCCAACTCGGCGCTCGGCACCATCTGCGTGCTGGCCGGCGCGCTGTTCTGGGCAGGCGGCGCGCATCTCGCGACACGGCTGAAGCTGCCGTCCGACCTGTTCCTGTCGACGTCGCTGCAGATCGGCCTCGGCGGCCTGATGTCGACGCTCGCCGCCTGGCTGATGGGCGAGCGCATCGAGCAGCTGTCGGCCGGGCCGGTGTTCGCGTTCATCTACCTGATGGTGTTCTGCACGATGGCCGCGTATGTCGCCTACGGCTATCTGATCCGCCATACGAGCCCGATCATCGCGAGCAGCTGCATGTACGTGAATCCGATCGTCGCGGTCGCGCTCGGCGCGCTGATGCTCGGCGAACCGGTCACCACGGCGACCGTCGTCGCGACGGTCGCGATTCTCGGCAGCGTCGGGCTGTCGTTCGTGTTCGATCCGGCGCGCCGGCCGGCGGCCGACGCTTCGCCGGCCATGTCGTCGGCCACGTCGCCGGCCGCCGTCGAGCTGCAAGCCGGCGCTGCGGCCGCGCCGGATCAGCCGTCGATGCCCGAGCCCGCGCCGATCCTCGCGCCGTCGGCCGTGCCGCTGGGGGTGCCGGCGCCGGGCGCCGTCGTCGATCCGGCCGCGGTGGTCGAGCCCGCGTCGGTGTTCGCCGTGCCGCCCGCCGACCAGCCGGCCGCCTCGCGCGCCGACGCGTGACGACGCCGCGCGGCGCCGCTCAGCTTCGGCGTGCGCCGCGGTGGTGGCACCATCCGGCGAGCGCGGTAAACAGCAAGCCGGCCGTGCACATCCCGATCCAGCCGAACGCATGCCATGCGGCGACGCCGATCGACGAGCCGAGCGCGCCGCCGATGAAGTAGCACACCATGTAGACGGTGTTCACGCGGCTGCGCGCGTCGGGCTTGAGCGCGTAGATGCGCGACTGGTTCGAGATCTGCGCGGCCTGCACGCCGACATCCAGCACGATCACGCCGATCACGAGCCCGACGAGGCTCGTGCCCGACACCGCGAAGATCGCGAACGACACCGCGATCAGCGCAATCGCGAGCGAGATGATCGTGCGCGGGCCGCGCTTGTCGGCGAAGCGGCCCGCATACGGCGCGGCCAGCGCGCCGGCCGCGCCGACGATCCCGAACAGCCCGGCGACCTGCGGGCCGAGATGGAACGGAGCGCCGGCGAGCAACAGCGTGAGCACCGGCCAGAACGCGCTGAACGCGGCGAACAGCGCGCCGCCCGTCAGCGACGCATCGCGCAGCCCGCGCAGTTCGACCGCCAGATGCCACATCGAGCCGAGCAGCTTGCCGTACGACAGCGTCGACGTCGGCGTGCTGCGCGGCAGGCGCAGCACGATCACCGCGGCGAGCACGACGAGCGCGGCGACCGACGCGCCGAACACCGCCCGCCATCCGAAATATTCGGCGACGAAGCCGGCCGCCGTGCGCGCGAGCAGGATGCCGAGCAGCAGCCCGCTCATCACCGTGCCGACCGCCTGGCCGCGCTCGGCCGGCGGCGCGATCTCCGCCGCGAACGGCACGGCCTGCTGCGCGATCGTCGCGAGCACGCCGATCGCAAGGCTCGCGGCTGCCAGCACCGCCAGCGACGGGGCGGCCGCGGCGACGATCAGCGCGATCGACAGGCCCGCAATCTGCATCAGGATCAGCCCGCGGCGGTCGAAACGGTCGCCGAGCGGCGCGAGCACGAACATGCCGGCCGCATAGCCGAGCTGGGTCGCGGTCGGCACCACGCCGATCCACGACGCGCGGTCCGGAAACGCCGAACGGAACGCGTCGAGCAGCGGCTGGTTGTAGTAGATGTTCGCGACCGACACGCCGGCGATCGTCGCGAGCAGCAACAGCAGGCTGCGCGAATAGTGCGGCGAGGCGGCGTCGGTCGAGCGGTCGGGGGCGGCGGAGGACATGGTCGCGACGGGACGGAGTGGAACGGCGGCGCGCGCGGCGCACGCTTGTCGAGGGTGCCGATCATACCGGAGCGTCGCGAATCCTGCCGGCGTGCGGCCGCGCCGTGCGGAAGACGGGAGACGGGCCGCGCGAGGGCCGCGATGACGTTGTGCGCGGGGAGGGCTTAGGTGCGGCTCGGATCGGGCTCAGGTGGCGCTCCGGTCATGCTCGGGTCGTGCCGGTTCGTGTTCCGATCGAGCGGGAGCCGCGCACCGAGCCGCGCCGGCGCGTACCGCCGCGCAGCGCCCATACCGACGTGCGCCCACGTATGCCGACGCACACGCGCTTACCTTGCACACGGACGCACACGCCGGCGCCCCTTCCCGGCGCCGCCCCTCGTCATCCCCCGCGCCGATGCCGCCCGTCAGTCGACCAGCTCGCCGCTCGGTTCATAAAACGGATACGGCCCGTCGCCTTCGTCGACATACACGTGATGCGACACGACGCCCGTGTCGGGCGCATGCGCGTGCACCGCGAACGCGGGCGGTTCGAGCCGGAACGCGGACGGCGCATCGGCGCGCAGGTCGAACGCGACCTGGTGCGCGGGCGCCGGCACGGCCGCCGCGAGCGTGCCGCCGAAGCGCGTGAACATCGTCCGGTGCACGTGGCCGCACAGCACGCGCTCGACGTTCGGATGGCCGCGCAGCAGCGCATCGAGTTTCGCGGCCGCGGCCGGCGCGAGCCGCAGCGCATCCATGTGGCCGATGCCGGACGCGAACGGCGGATGATGCAGCGCGACGATCACCGGCCGCTCGCGTGCGGCGTCGAGCTGCGCGGCGAGCCATGCGAGCCGTGCATCGCACAGGTCGCCGTGGCTCGCGCCCGGCACCTGCGAATCCAGCGCGAGCACGCGCACCGCGCCGATGTCGAGCGCGTACTGCACGAACGCGCCGTCGTGCAGCTCGGCGCGCTCGGGGAACGCGCGACGCAGCGCCGCGCGGTCGTCGTGATTGCCGACCATCAGGTAGTACGGTATCTCGAGCGGCGCGAGCAGCGCCCGCAGATGCCGGTATTCGTCGTCGTGGCCGAAGTCGGTCAGATCGCCGGTGACGAGCACCGCGTCGGGGCGCGGCGTCAGCGCGTTCAGCTTCGCGATGCAGCGCGCGAGCGCGGCGGCGGTGTCGACGCGCCGGTACGCGAGCTGGCCCGGGCGCTTGATGTGGAGGTCGCTGATTTGAGCAAGCAGCATCGTGGGGTCCCGGAATGTCGGTTGATCGTGGGGCGGCGTCACGCGGCGAGCGCGATCAGCCCTTCGGCTGCGATCGTCAGGCCGACCGCCGTGCCGCGCGCGAGCTCGATGCGGCCCGGCACGTCGATCACGAGCGCATCGGGCGCCGCGTGCTCGATCGTGAGCCGCGTCCGCTCGCCGAGGAACGCGCACGCGCCGATCGCGCCGCGCAGCGGCGCCTTCGCGGGATCGGCCAGCTGCGCGTCCTCCGGGCGGAAGAACCACTCGTCGGCGGCATGCGGCGTGACGATCGAGCCGCCCGTCGTCGCGAGCGCGCCGTCGCGCCATTGTCCCGCGAGACGGTTCAGCGTGCCGATGAACTGCGCGACCGTGCGGTTCGCCGGCCGGTAGTAGATGTCGCGCGGCGTGCCGATCTGCTCGATGCGGCCCGCGCCCATCACGACGATCCGGTCGCCGAGCTCCATCGCCTCGGCCTGATCGTGCGTCACGTAGACGGTCGTCACGCCGAGCTCGCGCAGCAGCGCATTCATGTCGCGGCGCAGCACGTCGCGCAGCTTCGCGTCGAGCGCGGTCAGCGGCTCGTCGAGCAGCAGCACGCGCGGCCGCACCGCGAGCGCGCGCGCCAGCGCGACGCGCTGGCGCTGGCCGCCGGACAGCTGATCGACCGGTTTGTCCGCATGCGCGTCGAGCCGCATCATCGCGAGCAATTCGTCGACGCGTTCGCGCAGGGCGCGCGGCGCGGTCTTGCGGATCTTCAGCCCGTAGCCGACGTTGCCGCGCACCGTCAGGTTCGGGAACAGCGCGTAGTTCTGGAACACCATGCCGACCTGGCGGCGCTCGATCGGCAGGCGCGTCACGTCGTCGCCGCCGAACAGGATGCGGCCGCCGGCGTCCGGCGTGTCGAGGCCGGCGATCAGGCGCAGCGTCGTCGTCTTGCCGCAGCCGGACGGGCCGAGCAGCACGAGCGTCTCGCCGGCGCCGATCGACAGGTCGAGCGGTTCGAGCACGCGCGTGCCGCGGAAGGTCTTCGCGCAGCCGGTCAGGGTGATGGGAGTGGAGTCGAGTTTCATGGGGCAGGGTAAGGGGTGGCGCGACATCAGCGCGCGCGGCGTCGCGCGGCGCGCGTGCCGGACGGATCGACGCCGAGCCATTGCATCGCGACGAGCAGCGGCAGCGTCATCAGCAGGAACATGATCGTGTATGCGCTGCCGACTTCGAGGCGCAGCGACGCATACGTATCGGCGAGCCCGACCGGCAGCGTTTTCGTGTCGGGCGTGTGCAGCATCCACGTCAGGTTGAATTCGCCGATCGACAGCGTGAGCACCGCGAGCGCGCCCGCGACGATGCCGGGGCGCAGGTTCGGCAGCACGATGGTCACGAAGCGCGTGACGAACGACGCGCCGAGGCTCGCCGCGCCTTCTTCGAGCGTGCGCAGCTCGGCGCCGGCCGCCACGGCCGCGACCGCGCGCACCATGAACGGCAGCGTGAACACGACGTGGCCGACGACGATGAACCACAGGCTCATCCGGAACGCGGTGAAGCCGCCGTACACGACCAGCAGCGCGAGGGCAGAGGCGAGGCCCGGCAGCGCGACGGGCAGCACGAGCGCTTCTTCGATGGCGCGCGCCACGCGGCTGTTGCTGCGCGCGAGCGCATAGCCGGCCGGCACGCCGGTGACGAGCACGATCGCGAGCGTCGCGAACGCGACGCCGAGCGACAGCGCGACCGAGCCTTGATACTGCTGCCACACCTGCTCGAGCCAGCGCAGCGTGAGGCCGCTCGACAGGCCGCGGAAATAGTTGACGGTGACGCCGGCGAGCACCGACATCACGACGGGCACGATCAGGAACGCGCACAGCAGCAGCGTGACGCTCCATTGCAGCGCGGCGATCGCGCATGCGCCGCTCACGCGCGGCGCGCGCAGCGTGGCGCCGCGCGCGTCGGACGGGGCGGGCGCCGGCGACGGCGCGGATGAACCGGAAAGCGATTGCATGACTGCGTCCTCAGGCCGCGGCGGCGGCGGTGTGGCCGGCGAACCGGCGGGCGAGCGCGAGCACGGCCCACGTGACGATGCCGAGCACGATCGACAGGCCGGCCGCCGTCGCGATGTTCGCGTTCAGCGTGAACTCGGTGTAGATCGTCATCGGCAACACGTTCAGGTCGGTCGCGAGGGTGAAGGCGGTGCCGAACGCGCCCATCGCGGTCGCGAAGCAGATCGCGCCGGCGGCGATCAGGCCCGGCGCGAGCGCCGGCAGCACGATGTCGACGAAGATGCGCCACGGCGACGCGCCCAGCGAGCGCGCCGCTTCCTCGAGCGACGCGTCGAGCTTCGACGCGGCCGCGATCACGGTGACGATCACGCGCGGAATCGAGAAGTACAGGTAGCCGACGAACAGCCCGGCGACCGAATACGCGAACACCCACTTGTCGCCGGTCAGCTTCGACGAGAGCATCCCGATCAGCCCTTGTCTGCCGGCCAGCATGATCACCATGAAGCCGACCACGACGCCGGGGAACGCGAGCGGGAAGGTCAGCAGCGCGAGCAGCACGCGCTTGCCCGCGAAGTCGCGGCGCGCGAGCAGCAGGCCGGAGATCGTCGACAGCGCGAGCGTCGCGAGCGTGACGCCGGCCGACAGCGCGACCGTTTCGCCGAGGCTCGTCATGTAGCGCGCGTTGCCGAGCAGCGCCGCGTAGCGCGCGAAGAACGCGCCGTCGGCGGACACCCGCACGAGCGCGGCCATCGGCAGCAGCCAGAAGGCGGCGAAGACCGCGAGCGCCGGCGCGACGAGCGCGACGCGCCAGCGCAGCGGAAAAGTGAGGTCGAGCATCGCGTCGTTCCTGCCGCTCACTGCATGATCTGCAGATACTGCTGGCCGAACGCCTGCTGGCCGGTCGCCATCTTGCCGAAGTCGACCGGCTTGGCCCGTGCGTATTCGCTCGCCGGCAGGAACTTCGCGGCGAGATCGGCGCCGAGCGTCTGTGCGCGCACCGGCCGCAGGTAGGCGCTCGCCCACAGCTTCTGGCCTTCGTCGGACAGCACGAAGTCGAGCACCTTCTTCGCGTTCGCGTCGTGCGGCGCGCCCTTCACGAGGCTCATCACGTACGGTACCGCGATCGTGCCTTCCTTCGGAATCACGAATTCCACGTTCGCGTGATCCTTGTACTTCGCGCGATACGCGTCGAAGTCGTAGTCGAGCAGGATCGGAATCTCGCCGGACAGCACGCGCGCATACGCGGTCTGCTTCGGCACGATCGGCGCGTTCGCCTTGAGCTTGCGGAACCAGTCGAGGCCCGGCTTGAAGTCGTCGAGGCTGCCGCCGAGCGCCTGATTCACCGCGACCGCGCCCGCGTAGCCGACGAACGCGCTCGACGGATCGAGGTAGCCGACCATCCCCTTGTATTCCGGCTTCAGCAGATCGGCCCACGAGCGCGGCACCGGCTTGCCGTCCAGCGCATCCTTGTTCACGAAGAAGCCGAGCGTGCCCGAGTGGATCGCGAACCAGTAGCCTTGCGGGTCCTTCAGGTTCGCGGGGATGTCGTTCCAGTGCGCGGGCCGGTACGGCGCGATCACGCCCTTGTCCTTCGCCTGGAACGCCGACGACACGCCGAGATAGACGACGTCGGCGACCGGGCTTTTCTGCTCGGCGATCAGTTGCGCGATCGCCTGGCCCGAGTTCTTGTTGTCGAACGGCACGCGGATGCCCGTCTTCTGCTTGATCGCCGCGATCTGCGCGGCCCAGTCGGCCCATTCGGGCGGGCAGTTGTAGCAGATGGCGGTTTCGTCGGCGTGGGCGGCGGGCGCGAGCGCGACGAGCGCGGCGCACGCAAGGGGCGCTGCGACGAGGCGCAGCAGCGAGGTCAGGCGAAAGGACACGGTGGATCTCCGGGCAGGGTGGGGTAGCTTCGCGTGCCGCGCGCGGGCGCGCGGCGGGTGCATTCGGGGGTTCAGGCGTTGCGGGTTTGCAGGTCGGCGGCCGGCGGCGCGACGGTCGCGCCGTCGCGCACCGTGTGCGGCAGGATCAGCGACGTGCGTTCGATCGACGCGCCGCCGATGCAATCGACGAGGCGGCGCCACGCATGGCGGCCGATATCCTGGTTCGGCGTCGCGACGCTCGCGAGCGGCGGCGTGAGCAGCTCGCCGATTGCGATGCCGTCGAAGCCGAGCACCGACAGGTCGTCGGGAACCGAGAAGCCCGCGCGGCGCAGGCCGCGCATCACGACCATCGCGAGCAGGTCGTTGCTGCAGAACAGCGCGGTCGGGCGCGTCGCGCGCGCGGTGAGATGCGCGAGCACCGCGTCGGGCAGCTCGGCGGCGTTGAAGTCGACTTCGACGGGCGGCAGCGTCGCGACTTCGGCTTCGGCGAGTGCCTGCGCGTAGCCGAGATGACGCTGGCGTGCGCGGTCGGATGCGGCGAGCGAGCCGGCCAGCATCAGCACGCGGCGATGGCCGCGCGCGGTCAGCAGACGGACGCCGTCGTAGGCCGCGCGGCGGTTGTCGACCGACACCGACGGGCGGCGCTGCGTGTCGTTGTGCATCAGCACGTAGTGCGGGCCGTCGCGATCGAGCATGTCGAGCAGCGGATGCGTGTCGGCGTCGGCGAGGGTCAGGATCAGGCCTTCGACGCGTTGTTCGCGCAGCGTTTCGATCGCGTGCCGCTCGCGGGCCGCGTCGTATTCGGTCGTCATCAGGATCAGCTTGAAGCCGGCCGCGGTCGCCAGTTCGTCGATGCCTTGCAGGCAGTCGGCGAACACCGGGTTCGCGATCGTCGGCACGACGACGCCGACGAGGCGCGTGCGCTCGCCGCGCAATTGACGGCCGAGCGGGCTCGGGCGGAACTGCAGCGTGTCGATCGCGGTGCGGATCGCCGCCAGCGTCGCGGGGCTGACGGTGTGCGGCGCGTTGATCGCACGCGATACGGTGGCGATGGAGAAGCCGGCGAGGGCGGCGACGTCCTTGATGGTCTGGGGCATGGCGTGACGCGATGTAAACGTTTTCGGCGAGTGGATTATCGAAAACGTTTGTGACTTCGCGATGACGCGCGGCGAGGCGGTTTCGCAAGAACGCGTGGCGGGGGATGCGGGCGTTCGGTTGCGCACGAGCGTGGCCGCTCCGATTGTAGCGGCGGGAGGCTGCGGCGCGGGAAACGATCGGTGGCGATGGCGGCGGCGCTCATGCGCGCGGCGCGGTGCGATGCGCCGCACCCGAATCGGGGAACGGATGCGCGAAGCAATGGTAGAATCGCGTCCGCCCTTTTGCCGGGGTGATGAAATTGGTAAACATAGCGGACTTAAACGATTGAGTGCCCGGTCGGAAACGGCCGGTGCAGAACCCTTCAAATTCGGCGAAACCCCTGATGCGCGACGCGCATCGAGGCAACACCGAGCCAAGCCTCGCGGCGCAGCGCCCGCGAGGAAGGTGTAGAGACTAGACGGGGGGCGCCTAAGGCGCACGGGCAGCGATAAAACGCCCGCGCGCGATGGCGAAGGCATAGTCCAGCGCACGAACGGCGTCGTCTTGGCGGCGCCGGCTTTGAAAGAAGCAGTGTGACGAAAATCCGCCGCCTTAATTGGCTTGCCGGTTCGAGTCCGGTCCCCGGCACCACGTCTCCTTCAAACGATCCCGCGCAGCGCCGAGCCACGCGCACAATCGCCTCGCGAGTTGTTCACTCGCATACCGCCGCGCCGGATGCATCGGCAATCCGCCGTGATATCCCCGTCATCCCAATCCCCATACGATCCGCCGCTCATGCGCCGTTCGCGCGTCCTGCCGCTCGCATCACCCACCCACCGCGCACGTCGTTTCGCATCGTCACGCACTCACTTCGCCACCCGCGATCCCCCCATTCGCACTGCCACCCCCCCGCTAACCCATTTCCCTCCCCCCAAAACACCCTCGATTCTGCACAGCACCTTTGCAACGCCGGTCACTAACAGCGGAAAAACGGCTCATTACACTGCGCCCGTCGCATCGCGGGGAAGCATCGATGCGACGCGAATTCGCAGCGCGTAAGCAAAGCGACCGGAAAACGAATGACTTGGGGGGTAAATCATCATGAACAAGCGTTGGGGGATCATCGTGCCCGCCGCATTGCTTGCCACGGCCGCGCATGCGCAAAGCAGCGTTACGCTGTACGGCAAGATCGAGGACGGCATCAACTACACGAGCAACGCACGCGGCCACGGGACCGTGCAGTTGCAAAGCGGCTACGACTACGGCAGCCGCTGGGGCATCAAGGGCATCGAAGACCTCGGCGGCGGCTATCAGGCCATCTTCCAGCTCGAGAGCGGCTTCGACGTCAACACCGGCAAGATGAGCCAGGGCGGCCGCGAATTCGGCCGCCAGGCGTTCGTCGGCATCGCGTCGGACCGTTACGGCACCTTGACGTTCGGCCGCCAGTATGACCCGAGCGTCGACATCTTCTCGCCGCTCACGGCCAACGGCAACTGGACCGGCTATCTGTTCGCGCACCCGTACGACAACGACAACACCGACTACTCGTTCCGCGTGAACAACGCCGTCAAGTACGTGTCGCCGGTGTGGCACGGCATCACCGCGGAAGCGATGTACGGGTTCAGCAACCAGTCCGGCTTTGCGAACAACCGTCTGTACGGCGCCGCGCTGCAATACCAGCAGGGCGGGCTGACGGTCGGCGCGTCGTACCTGAAGATCAACAACGCACACAACGGCGATTCGAACGGCGCGATCACCGGCGACAACACGTTCGACGCGTCGTCGCAACAGAACATCGGCATCGGCGTGAACTATGCGTTCGCGAACGCGCTGATCGGCTTCACGTACTCGCACGTCGACGTCTACGACCCGACCGCCAACGCATACTTCACCGGCACGACGCAGCCGGCCGGCGGCAGCTGGAACGCGTGGAAATTCGACAACTTCGAAGTGAACGGCCTCTATCACTTCACGCCCGCGCTGTACCTCGGCGCGGCCTACACGTACACGCAGGCGCGCGTGTCGTCGACGGTCGGCTCGTTCAATCCGAAGTGGCACCAGCTGAGCACGAAGCTCAACTACGACATGTCGAAGCGCACGTCGGTGTTCGTCGAAGGCGTCTACCAGCATGCGATGAACGCCCACACCGGCACCGACTTCGACTACGCGTACGTTCCGGGCGCAGCCGACATCTCGTCGGGCCCGAACCAGTACGTCGTGCGCGTCGCGCTGCTGCATCACTTCTGACCACCGCTCACGCACGGACACCGCCCGGTAAACAGCCGGGCGGCGTGCAGCCGCCCGCTGCATCGGCCAGGCTCCGGTGCCGCAGCCGGTGCAGCGAATGCAGGCTCGTGTGATACTGGGCGCCGCCCGCCGCGCCGCTCGCATGTGCTTCACGCGGCCATGCGCAGCGGGCGATCGCCTTCCACGCACCTTGTCCGCTGCCCGAGCTCCGTCATGACGCACCCGACCTACCACTATTACGAACCCTCGCAAGGCCACGGCCTGCCGCACGATCCGCTGAACGCAATCGTGGGCCCGCGCCCGATCGGCTGGATTTCCTCTCGCGGCAGCGACGGCACGGTCAATCTCGCACCGTACAGCTTCTTCAACGCGTTCAACTATCATCCGCCGATCATCGGCTTTTCGAGCACCACGGCGAAGGACAGCCTGCGCAACGTGCGGGAAACCGGCGAGTTCGTCTGGAACCTCGCGACGCGCGATCTCGCCGAGCGGATGAACCGGACCTGCGCCGCGGTGCCGTACGGCGTGAACGAATTCGAACTCGGCGGGCTGACCGCGATTGCGTCGCGTCTCGTCGACGTGCCGCGCGTCGCGGAAAGCGGCGTCAACTTCGAATGCAAGGTCACCGACGTGGTCCCGCTGCGCGATCATCGCGGCGGCGAGACGTCGGCCACGCTGGTGCTCGGTGAAGTCGTCGCCGTCCACATTCGCGACGATCTGCTGAAGGACGGCATCTTCGACACGTTCGGCGCGGGCATCATCCTGCGCGCGGGCGGGCCGACGGCCTACGTGCACGTCACGCCGGACAGCCGTTTCGATCTCGCGCGTCCGGACGCGTGACCAAGGCGGCCTGAGCCGTCCGGCGCGCGGCCGCCCGCACCCGCAACGCTCCGCCTGACTGGACGAGCGCGCGGGGCGGTTCGCTCGGTGCGTGCCGGCACGACCGCCTGCGTCGAATCGCGGATCGACATCGCGACGCGCCGTTCATCCGGCCGGTGCAGCGAGCGACGCGCTTCGAGCCGCACGGCCCGCCTCGCTCCGGCCGAAATCGCACAGCCGCGGGATGCAGGCTGACCTACGATGGAAGCATCGCATCCGTCGTCCGTCGAACCATGTGCACCCACTACCGTGCTCCCGGCGAAGACCCGGGCATCAGCGAGCTGCGAATCGGCATCGGCGATCTGTTCGACCGCGAGCCGTGGGCACCCGACGTCTATCCCGATTACGCGGCGCCGATCGCGCGCGCCGACGGCGACGGGCTCGCGGTCGTCAGCGCGGTGTTCGGCTTCTGGCCGAAGTTCATGCAGTCTGAACGCATCGACGAGAACGGCCGCAGGAAGCGCAAGCTCGACACGGTCAACGCGCGTGCGGAGACGGTCGGCTCGTCGCGGCTCTACGGCAACGCCTGGCGCAACGGGCAGCGCTGTCTGATCCCGGTGCGCTGGATCTACGAACCCTGTTACGAGACGGGCCGCAACGTGTGGCACCGGATCGGCCTGGCCGGCTGGCAGGCGTACTGCGTCGCCGGCATCTGGCGACGCTACGAAAGCGCCGACGGCCGCGAGCGCATCGGCATGGCGATGCTCACGGTCGACGCCGACGGCCATCCGCTGTTCGCGCGCATGCATCGGCCCGGCGACGACACGCGCGGCGTCGTGATCCTGCGCCGCGACGACTACGACGCATGGCTGCATGCGCGCGACGTCGAAGCCGTGCGGCTCATGCTGGCGCTGCTGCCCGCCGACGAGATGGACGCCGCGCCGGAACCGCCTCTGCCGCCGCCCGCCGGCGCTTGATCTTTCATCTTTCATACGGATCGCTGACGGTCCGGAAAGGCTGATACGCGCGGCGTGCGCGCACCATCCCGACCGCACCGAGCGCCTCGGGTAATCACCTATATCGTCCTAGTTGTATATACAACAATATCCGCTGACCAATGTCGGCGGCCGTCGTTCGAACGGCGGGCGGAAGCCGGAGAAGCAGAAGCACTTCGAGAAATTGAAACAGGGCGGCCCGACCCGGCGATCGTGTCGGCGACACCCTCCGTGATCCTCAGCATTCTGGAGATTTTCCGTGTCGACGAATTCCAGCGAAAGAGCCGGCGGTCTGATCGAGGTGCGCTCGATCGATTTCATTCCCGATGCCGAACGCCACGGCGGCCTGCTGAGCCAGTTCACGCTGTGGCTGTCGGCGAACCTGCAGATCACGGCGATCGTCACCGGCGCGCTCGCGGTCGTGCTCGGCGGCGACGTGTTCTGGTCGCTGATCGCGCTGCTGCTCGGCCAGCTCGTCGGCGGCGCGGTGATGGCGCTGCACGGCGCGCAAGGGCCGCAACTCGGGCTGCCGCAGATGATCTCGAGCCGCGTGCAGTTCGGCGTCTACGGCGCGATGATCCCGATCGTGCTCGTGTGCCTGATGTACATCGGTTTCTCCGCGAGCGGCTCGGTGCTGGCGGGGCAGGCCGTCGCGCAGTTGCTGCACGTCGACGACGCGGCCGGCATCCTGCTGTTCGCCGCGGTGATCGTCGCGCTGACGGTGTTCGGCTATCGCGCGATCCACTTCGTCGGCCGGATCGCGAGCGTGGTGGGCGTCGTCGCGTTCGTCTACATGTTCGCGCAGTTGTTTGCGCGCCACGACGTCGGCGCGCTGCTCGCCAACAAGCACTTTTCGCTCGCGAGCTTCCTGCTGTCGATGTCGCTGTCGGCATCGTGGCAGATCGCGTTCGGCCCGTACGTCGCCGACTATTCGCGCTATCTGCCGCGCTCGACGTCGTCGGCGGCCACGTTCGCCGCGGTCGGCCTCGGCTCGGTGATCGGCGCACAGGCCGCGATGGTGTTCGGCGTATTCGCGGCCGCGCTGGCAGGCAGCGGCTTCGCGCATCACGAGGTGTCGTACATCGTCGGCCTCGGCTCGACGGGCGCGGTCGCCGCGTTGCTGTACTTCAGCATCGCGTTCGGCAAGGTGACGGTCACGACGCTCAACGCATACGGCAGCTTCATGTCGATGGCCACCATCGTCAGCGGCTTTCGCGGCAAGCGCGCGGTGTCGTCGCGCAGCCGCGCCGCGTACATCTTCGGGATGATCTGCGTGTCGACCTTGATCGCGCTCGCGGGCCGGCATTCGTTCCTGAAGGAATTCACCGCGTTCATCCTGTTCCTGCTCGCGTTCTTCACGCCGTGGAGCGCGATCAACCTCGTCGACTATTACTGCTTCACGCGTTCGCGCTACGACGTGCCGGCGCTGTCCGATCCCGACGGCCGCTACGGCCGGTGGAACGCGATGGCGATCACGATCTACGTGGTCGGCATCCTGGTGCAGCTGCCGTTCATGTCGACGCACATCTACACCGGCCCGCTCGTCGACGCGCTCGGCGGCACCGACATCTCGTGGATCCTCGGCCTCGTCGTGCCGGCCGCGCTGTACTACGTCGGCGCGCGTGCGTCGCGGCGCAGCATCCCGGAGCATCTGATCCTGCCGCTCGAACACGGCGGAATTCCGCACTGACGTCACGCGCCCCGCGCAGCGTTCGCGCCGCCGCATCGCGCGCCGCCGCATCCACGGCCCGGTGCGCGCGTGCCTACGCGCCGAGCCGCTCCGCGAGCGAATGGCGCTGCATGCAGCGCTCCATCGCGTCGAGAAACGCCTGCTCGGCCGCGTTCATCCTGCGCTCGCGATGCCACAGCAGGAATACGTCGACGTCGATCAGCCCGTCGTCGGGCGGCAGGCGCCACAGGCGCTGCTGCGCGACGTCGTCGCGCACGATGTGCTCGGGCAGGCAGCCGATCCCGTAGCCGGCGAAGATCAGCCGCCGCACTTCATCGAGGCTCGGCGACGACGCGACGATGCGTCCGGTGAAGCCTTTCTGATCGCGGAACACGGTGAGCGGCGACAGGCTGTCGCCGATCTGGTCGCTGGTGAACGACACGAAGTTCTCCGCGAGCAGGTCTTCCATCCGCAACTGCGTCTGCCCGAACAGCCGGTGATGGCGGCCGCAATAGATCGCATAGCGCTGGCGCAGGAAGCAGCGCATCTGCAGCTTGTCGTGCGGCGTGCGGCACAGGCCGAGCCCGGCGGTGGCCGTCTTCTGCAGCAGCGACGACAGGATGTCCGACGAACGCATCACGTCGATCTGCAGGTCGATGCGCGGATACGCGCGATGGAATTCGGCGAGGAATTCGTCGTAGACGGGCGACTCGATGCGGCTCACCGTCAATAGCCGGATCGACCCGGTGAGGTCGGCGGTGCTGTCGTCGAGCTCCGTGTCGAGGCGCGACACGCCGCCGTAGATGTCGCTCGCGATCCGGTACACGGCTTCGCCCGCCGCGGTCGGCGCGAAGTGCGCGCCGCGCCGCTCGATCAGCTTGCGGCCGAGCGCGTCCTCGAGCCGCCGCAGCGCCTGGCTGACGGCCGGCTGCGTGACATGCAGGCGCGCGGCCGCGCGGCTCACGCTGCGCTCCTGCATGATCACCAGGTACGTGCGCAACAGGTTCCAGTCGAGGCGGTCGTTGACGAAGCGGGCGAGGTCGGCGCGCATCGGGGCTCCAGGCGGAACGTCGGAACGTTGAAAGGGGTATTAGCCAGATTTATACGCGAAATAATAATTTGAAATTGGACTAATGATATGTGGCCGCCGATAAAGGAGGCGTGCCGCACCCGGCGGCACGGGGCCGCGACAGACGGCCGGCCATCACGATATTGCGCGTGCCGCGGCGCGCGTCAGGAGCCCCGCATGAGCCAGTCCCTTCCTAGCGCGCGTCAGCCGGCGCGTGCCGCGACCGCGGCGTTCATCGGCACGATGATCGAGTGGTACGACTTCTACATCTACGCGACCGCCGCCGCGCTCGTGTTCGGTCAGCTCTATTTCCCGTCGCACGACCCGTTCGTCAGCACGATGGCGTCGTTCGCGACGTTTGCCGTGGGCTTCTTCGCGCGGCCGCTCGGCGGCATCGTGTTCGGCCATCTCGGCGACCGCATCGGCCGCAAGAAGGCGCTGATGACGACCTTGATGATGATGGGCGTCGCGACCGTATGCGTCGGGCTGCTGCCCGACTATTCGAAGGTCGGCGTGCTCGCGCCGGTGCTGCTGGTGGCGCTGCGCGTCGTGCAGGGGATCGCGGTCGGCGGCGAGTGGGGCGGCGCGGTGCTGATGGCCGGCGAGCATGCGCCGCAGGGCCGCCGCACGTTCTTCGCGTCGTTCGCGCAGCTCGGCAGCCCGGCCGGGCTGATCCTGTCGCTGGTCGCGTTTCGCGCGGTCACGTCGATGGACAAGGCCGACTTCCTCGCGTGGGGCTGGCGCGTGCCGTTTCTGGCGAGCGCGGTGCTGCTGGTGGTCGGCATCCTGATCCGGCTGGGCGTGAACGAGTCGCCGGAATTCGCGCGCGTGAAAGAGGCGAACCGCACGGTGAAGCTGCCGGTCGCCGAAGTGTTCCGCTCCGCGTCCGGGCTCGTGCTGCTCTGCATCGGCGCGAACACGATCGGGATCGCGGGCGTCTACTTCACCAACACGTTCATGATCGCCTACACGACGCAGTACGTCGGCGTGTCGCGCTCGCTGATCCTCGACAGCCTGTTCGCGGTCGCGATCATCCAGTTCGTCGCGCAGCCGGCTGCCGCGTGGCTTGCCGAGCGCATCGGCAGCGCGCGGTTCCTGAAGATCGCCGCGCTGCTCGCGATGCTGTCGCCGTACCCGATGTTCATGCTGGTGCAGGGCGGCACGTCCGCGTCGCTGATCGCCGGCATCGCGCTCGCGGTCGTCTGCATGGCCGGCTTCTATTCGGTGATCGCCGGCTTCGTGAGCGACGTGTTTCCGGCCCACGTGCGCTATTCGGCGATCTCGCTCGCGTACCAGGTGTGCGGCGCGCTCGCCGGCGGCCTGACGCCGCTCGTCGGCACCTGGCTGGCGCATCGCTTCACCGGCCAGTGGTGGCCGCTCGCGGTGTTCTACACGGGCCTCGCCGGCATCTCGCTGCTCTGCATCGTCGCGCTCGACGCACGGCGCGCGTCCCGGCCGGCTGCTGCCGAGGCGCTCGGCTCGCGCTGAATCCCGACGCTTCGATCAGCCGCGCCGCGTGTGGGCGAACGCTGCCGGTACGCGACCGTCGCAGGGCGTGCGCGGCGGGATCGGCAGCGTGCGGAAATCGATACCCCCGACGAACGAATTCATTGGAGTGCACATGAACGACTTGCTGGAAGTCGACGGCCATCGCCTGTGGCAAAGCCTCGCCGACATGGCGCGCATCGGCGCGACGCCGCGCGGCGGCGTGCGCCGGCTCGCGCTGACGGACGACGACCGCCGCGCGCGCGACCTGTTCGCGCAATGGTGCCGCGATGCGGGGATGACGGTGCGGGTCGATGCGATCGGCAACCTGTTCGCGCGGCGCGACGGCGCCGATGCGCAGGCCGCGCCGGTGCTGATCGGCAGCCATCTCGACACGCAGCCCGAGGGCGGGCGCTTCGACGGCGTGTACGGCGTGCTCGCGGCGCTCGAAGTCGTACGTGCGCTGAACGACGCGCGCATCGCGACCGACAAGCCGCTCGAGATCGTGTCGTGGACCAACGAGGAAGGTGCGCGTTTCGCTCCGGCGATGCTCGGCTCCGCCGTGTTCACCGGCGCGCTGCCGCTCGACGACGCGCTCGCGCGGCAGGATGCCGACGGCATCGCGCTCGGCGCCGCGCTCGACGCCTGCGGCTATCGCGGCACGCACGCGCCCGGCGGCGCGGTCGATGCGTATTTCGAAGCGCATATCGAACAAGGCCCGGTGCTCGAGGCGAACGGCACGACGATCGGCATCGTCACCGGCGGCCAGGCGATCCGCTGGCTCGATGTGCGCGTGACGGGCGTGGCCGCGCATGCGGGCACGACGCCGATGGCGTATCGCCGGGACGCGTATTTCGCGTGCGCGCAGATCGCGCTGGAGCTGGAGCGGATCGTCGCCGGCCATGACGCGATCGTGCTCGCGCGCCGCGTGCCGACCGCGATGGTGTTCATTCCGTGCGTCGGCGGGCTGTCGCACAACGAGGCCGAGGACGCGCTGCCCGACGACGTGACGCGCGGCGCGAACGTGCTGCTCAACGCGGTGCTCGCGCGCGCCGGTGTCGCGACGCACGCGGCGGCCGCCGCGTTCGACGCGTGACGAGACGAACCGACGAGGACAACGATGAAAACCTTCTTCCATCCCGAACAGTTGCTGCACCATCCGCGCACCTACCTGTCGCGCGGCAGGATGCGCGAGCCGCAGGAGGTGCCCGAGCGTGCGGCGCGCCTCGTCGCGGCGGTGCGCGCGCTCGACTTCGACGTGTGCGAGCCGGCCGACCGCGGCACCGCGCCGATCGCGGCCGTGCACGACATGAACTACCTGCGCTTTCTCGAGGAAGCGCACCGCGACTGGAAGCGGATGCCCGACGACTGGGGCGACGAAGTGATGTCGAACGTATTCGTGCGCGACCCGAACCCGCTGCGCGGGATACTCGCGAAAGCCGCGCGCTATCTGGCCGACGGCAGTTGCCCGATCGGCGCGCACACGTGGCGCGCGGCGTACTGGTCGGCGCAGAGTGCGCTCGCGGCGGCCGCGCACGTCAACGACGGCGCGCGCGACGCGTACGCGCTGTGCCGTCCGCCCGGTCATCATGCACGGCGCGACGCGGCCGGCGGCTTCTGCTACCTGAACAACGCGGCGATCGCCGCGCAGGCGCTGCTCGGCCGCCATCGCCGCGTGGCGGTGCTCGATACCGACATGCATCACGGGCAGGGCGTGCAGGAGATCTTCTACGATCGCGACGACGTGCTGTACGTGTCGATCCACGGCGACCCGACCAACTTCTACCCGGTCGTCGCCGGTTACGAGGACGAGACGGGCGCGGCGGCCGGCGACGGCTACAACCTGAACCTGCCGATGCCGCACGGCGCGCCGGAGTCGGCGTTCTTCGAGCGGCTCGACGATGCGTTGCGCGCGCTCGCGCGTTTCGAGCCCGATGCGCTCGTGCTCGCGCTCGGCTTCGACATCTACAAGGACGACCCGCAGTCGCAGGTGGCCGTCACGACCGACGGGTTCGGGCGGCTCGGCGGCGCGCTCGGTGCGCTCGCATTACCGACGGTGATCGTGCAGGAAGGCGGCTATCACCTCGAGAGCCTCGACGCCAACGCGCGCGCGTTCTTCAGCGGGTTCGCCGTCGCACGCTGAGCGTCGCGGGCGCGGCCGCCGCGCGCATGCCGCTGACGATGAAGAGCGCATCGGCATCCCGGTGCGGGCCGGTCGCCCGTTGCCGGTCGCCGGTAACCGGTTGTCGCGCCGCGTGCCGGCGTAATGCGGATCGCGCGGCGTTTACGAATTCGCGGCAACCGGTGCGCGCCGGCGTTGCGCCCGCTGCAGCGCGACCAGCGCGAGGCCGGCCGCGGCGATCAGCGCGCCGACGAGCGGCACGGCCGGGTAGCCGAAGCCGGCCGACAGCGCGGCGCCGCCGGCTGCCGCGCCGAGCGCGTTGCCGAGGTTGAACGCGCCGATGTTGACGGCCGACGCGAGGCCCGGCGCTTCGTGGGCCGCGCGCATCACGCGCATCTGCAGCGGCGGCACCACCGCGAACGTCGCGATGCCCCACACCAGCAGCGTGAGCGCGGCGCCGACGTGCGTGCGGGCGAGCAGCGGAAAGGCGGCCATCGTCGCGATCAGCAGCACCAGGAAGCCGATCAACGTGCCGTCGAGCGAGCGGTCGGCGAGCCGACCGCCGGCGATGTTGCCGATCGAGAAGCCGACGCCGATCAGCACCAGCATCGCCGTCACGAAGGCGGGCGTTGCGCCGCTCACGTGCGCGAGCGTCGGCGCGACGTACGTGTACAGCGTGAACATCGCGCCGGCGCCGAGCACCGTCGTCGCGAGCGCACCGAGCACGACGGGACGCGTGAGCACCGCCAGCTCCGCACGCAGGTCCGGCATCTTGCCGGCGTCGCCCTTCGGCAGCGCCGCGAACAGGCCGGCGATCGCGATCACGCCGAGCGCCGCGGTGGCCGCGAACGACATCCGCCAGCCGATCATCTGCCCGAGCCAGGTCGCGGCCGGCACGCCGCCGACGTTGGCGATCGTCAGACCCATGAACATCGTCGCGACCGCGCTGGCCTGCCGCTCGCGCGGCACGAGGCTGGCCGCGACCACCGAGCCGAGTCCGAAGAACGCGCCGTGGTTCAGGCTCGTGACGAGCCGCGCGAGCAGCAGTGTCGTATAGCCCGGCGCGACGGCCGACAGCAGGTTGCCGACGGTGAAGATCGACATCAGCGCGATCAGCGCCGACCGGCGCGACCAGCGCGCGAGCAGCAGCGTCATCAGCGGTGCGCCGGCCATCACGCCGATCGCATACGCGCTGATCAGCATGCCGGCCTGCGGAATCGACACGTGCACGCCGTCGGCGATCACCGGCAGCAGGCCCATCGGCGCGAATTCTGTCGTGCCGATGCCGAACGCGCCGGCGGCGAGCGCCAGCAGCGGCAGCGCGGTGCCGTGGGCCGCGCGGGAGGGAGAAGTGGAGTTGGGGTTCACGCGATGCCTTCCTGTCAGCGTTGCGCAACGGCAGCGGGCCGTCGCGGACAGCCTGCAGTGTGCCCACATTGTTCTGATGAAAAAAGCCGCATGCGCACGAAATAATCTTGATTCGATGTCAAGAATGCGTGAGGCGGGCGGCGTGCCCGCGCGCTGCGACGGCCGCGTCGGCGGGCCTCGAGCAAAAAAAGCCCCGGTCACAGGGGGACCGTGACCGGGGCGAAAAGGCATCCTCTCTTTGGCACGAGGAATGGATGCGCGCGAAGTATATTTCGCGGCATTGCGATTCGAAATGACGTTAAACGGCTGTTTTTGGCGTCAATTTAAAAATACCGACACGGTAATGTTGTGCGTTATGTATTTGAAAGGATTTTCGTCGGGGTGCTGAAGTGTTTAGTGCGCGATGGCCGCGAAGCCGGTCGCGGCGGCGGGCTGGCGGCCTGCCGGCCGAACGAGCGCCGACGAGCGCGGCTGCCGTGCGCGCTTGCGCTCAGTCCGCCTGGTCGACCACTGCGTGCACGGCTTCGAGAAACCGCGCGACGACGGGAGACGCCGGCACGGCCGCGCCGTCGAACACGAACTCGATGTCGAAGCGGCTCGCCAGCTCGTCGAGCGCGACGAGCCGGACCGTGTGCGGACACGTCGGCGCCGCGCTGTGCGGCACGAACGCGCAGCCCATGCCGGCCGCGACGAGGCCGATCAGCGTCGGGATGTCGCTGCCGACCTGCGCGATGCGCGGCGTGAAGCCCGCGCGCTCGCATTGCGCGATCAGGAAGCGGTGGTGCGCGGCCGAGCGCTGCGCGTCGAACCACACGAACGGTTGGTCCGCGACGTCCGCGAGCGAGCGCGGCGCATCGAAGGGCTCGCCGGGCGGCGCGGGCATCGCGAGCACGAAGCGGTCGCTCAGCAGCCGCACGCCGGACAGGTGCGGCGCCTCGTCGCGACGCCACGCCATGATCCCGCCGTCGAGCTGGCCGCGCACCAGCGCGTCGGCCTGTTCGGCCGACAGCATCGGCGCGATCGACAGCTTCACGTCCGGGCATGCGGCGCGAAACGCCTTCAGCACGTTCGCGAACACCGGCAGCGGCAGGCAGTTCGGCAGCGCGCCGAGCCGCAGTTCGCCGAGCTGGCCGGCCGCGCTGCGCAATGCGCGTTCGCGGCTGTCCCGCACCGTGGCGAGCACGGCGGTCGCATCGCGCAGGAAGCTCGCGCCGGCCGCCGTCAGCGTGACGCCCGTCGCGCGGCGGATCAGCAGCGGCGTGCCGATCGCGTCCTCGAGCTCGCGGATCTGCCGCGACAGCGCCGGCTGCACAATGCCCGCCGCGCGGGCGCCGCCCATCACGCTGCCGGCTTGCGCGACGGCCACGAAATAACGCAGGTGACGCAGTTCGATCTGGCGCATGCGGGTGGGGACTCCGGTTTCCGGTTTCGGTTGGTGAGAATGATATGCCTGGCAAGCATGGCGAATACGCTTCGATGGTATTGGAAAAGCATGGCCCGCGTGCCGTACGATGGTTGCCGTTGCCGTTGCCGTTGCCGTTGCCGTTGCCGTTGCCGTTGCCGTTGCCGTTGCCGTTGCTTGATCGACGGCTGCGCCCGTCCCTCGTGTTCCATCGTGATCCGCACCATGCCGCTCCATATTCAGACGCCGTACCTCCGCTCGCACACCGCCTCCCGCCGGCTCGGCGCCGACGTCTGGTTGAAGCTCGATGCGCTTCAGCCATCCGGTTCGTTCAAATTGCGCGGGATCGGCGCGGTGTGCGCGGCGCGACAGGCGGCCGGCGCGCGTCGCTTCGTGTCGTCGTCGGGCGGCAATGCGGGCATCGCGGTCGCGTATTGCGGGCGCGAACTCGGCGTGCCGGTGCTGGTGGTGGTGCCTGAAACCGCGTCCGTGCGCGCACGCGAACTGATTCGCGGCGAAGGGGCCGAGGTCGTCGTGCATGGCGCGAGCTGGGTCGAGGCCAACGCGTTCGCGCTGGCGGCCGTCGGCGAGCACGACGCGTTCGTGCACCCGTTCGACGATCCGGTGTTGTGGGGCGGCCACGCGACGATCGTCGACGAGATCGCGGTCGCCGGCCCGAAACCCGACGCGATCGTGCTCGCGGTCGGTGGCGGCGGGCTGCTGTGCGGCGTGCTGGAGGGGCTCGCGCGCAACGGCTGGCACGACGTGCCGGTCGTCGCGGTGGAGACGGCGGGCGCCGACTGCTATGCGCGCTCGGTCGCGCAGCGGCGTCCGGTGGAACTGCCGGCGATCGAGAGCATCGCGACGTCGCTCGGCGCGAAGCGGCCGTGCGACGCGGCGCTCGAGTGGGCGAGCCGGCATCCGATTCATCCGGTCGTCGTATCGGATGCGCAGGCGGTGGCCGCCTCGTTGCGGCTGGTGGACGAGCACCGGCTCGTCGTCGAGCCCGCGTGCGGCGCCGCGCTGGCTGCGCTCGAACGGCCGGTGCCGGTGCTGGCCGCGGCGTCGAACATCGCGGTGATCGTCTGCGGCGGCGTGACGGCGACCATCGAGCAACTGCAGTCGTGGAGCGCTACGTTGCGGTGAGGTGTGGCCGTCCGTGACGCTCGGCCGGTGACTGGCGGCGATCGAGCCGGATGCGTGACGGCGGTGCGAACGGACGGCGATGGCTTGTCGGTGTGACTTCGCGGTGTCTGTCGCGCGGTGCTCGGCGGGGCTGGCTCGCGATTCGCGTTGCCGTGAGCGGATGCGAGCGCGGCGCGTGAGGTGGTCGGCCGCAGCGGCGCAGATCGCTATGCGACGACGAGGACGAGGGCGTGTCGTACCCGCCGTCGGCCGCATGCACGAGCGGCGCGCTCGCGATCGGTTCCGCACACGGCGGGCGAAGCGCCGACGCATCGAAGCACTGTGTCGCGCGAAACGTCCACCGTTCCGTCGCTACGTGCGCATGGCACGCGTGGACGAGGGGCGCGTGGTCAGTTGGCCGGCGCTGCGCTGACCGCGGTCGGCGCGAACGATGCTATGGGATCGGCGGTGGGTGCGGACGCCGACGTATTGCTTGCGGAGGCCGCAGCGGCGTGCGTGGTTGCCGTTGCCGTGGGACCGGACATTGCCAAAGCTGCGCTCGAAGCGACCGGCGTGCCGCGCGTGCCGGTGGGTGCCGACGCGGAAACCGCTTCCGACGCAGCGGCATGAGGCGGCGCAGACGAAGCCGTGGAAGCGAGGACGGGAGCCGAAGCGAGTGATGCGGCCGTAGCCGATGCAGAAGCCGCAGCATGGGCCGCAGCCGAAGCAGCTGAACCGGCTGCCGAAATCGAAGCAGTCTCGAGTGCTTGCGGTGAAGCCGGAGAGAGCGTCGCGGCCGGAGCGGACGCCGAAGCCGAAGCAGGTGCAGCGGTCGAAACAGCGGCTGGCAGCGACGCAGTAGCTGAAGCCGGGCCGAGGGCTGAAACAGGACCGGACGCCGAAGCCGGTGCGGGTGCCGAAGCGGGAGCAGGAGCAGCTGTCGACCCCGAAGCAGGTGAAGGCGAAGCAGGTGCCGAGGCCGGAGCGTGTGTCGAAACTGGACCGTGGGCCGAAACCGGAGCGGATGTCGAAGAGGCTGCTGGCGCGGAGGCCGCTGCGGGTGCCGAAGCGGGTGCCGGAGCCGAAGCAGGTCCGGAGGCCGGGGCAGGCGCCGAAGCGGCACCAGCGGCCGAAGCCCGAGCCGCAGCCGAACCAGTCGCCGAACCCGCTCCTCCACCCGGCGTCGCCCCGCGCATCGCACTCGGCGCGACCACGGCCGACCCAGCCGCCGCCCCCACCGGCCCCCCCGAACCCGGCGCGACCCCCGTCCCCGACAGCGGCACCGGCGCGGCAGGCGGCGTCGGTACGACCGGCGTCGTCATCTTCATCGGTTCGCCTTGCGGCGTCGGCGCCGGCTCGGGCAGCGGCGCGACATGCTCCTTCTCGGCCGCTTTCACGGTCGCGCGATCGCGGCGGGCCGGATCGATCTTCAGGAAATGGTCGACCAGATTGAAAAAGCGTTCATAGAAGACGCCCGCCGGAATCGTCTCGCTCGCCGTTTTCACGAGCGCGTCGTCGCTCGAGCCGATCGGCAGCGACAGCGAGCCGAACACGCTCAGGCCGACGCTCGCCGACGTATTCGACTTCTTCAGCGTATAGCGGTCCTGCACCGCATTCACGTACGCGATGCTCGACGAGCCGTCGGCGTTCGCGTCCGCGCACACGACGTGAAACTCGATCACGACGTGCATGTCGTTGTTCGGCTGGAAGTTCTTGCTGCCGTCGACCGCATCGTTGCGCGACGACGACACCACGTAACCCTGGCTCAGCAGCGAGCGCCGTGCGGCCTCGCAGGCCGCCTCGGACTTCGCATGGAACGTATGCGCATACGGGCTGCTCGTCGCGTCGAACTGTTCCTGCTGATAGATCGGCTTGGGCGGCGACGAGCACGCGGCCAGCACGGTGGCGGCCGCGAGCGCGCACGAAACGGAGGACAGGCGAAATCGGTTGTGCATGGCGTCTTTCAGAGGGCTCGGCGAGTTGCCGCGACGGCGGGCGAGCGCGAGGTCGCCCGCCGTCGATGCGCGCACGGCGTGCGCGGCAATCTCGTATGGCCGGGGCGTCATTATAGTTTCGTTTGATGTCGCGCTCGCTTCAGTCGGCCGGCGTCGCGCGTGCCGCCGCGAGCAGTTGCGACGCCAGCGGATGGTGCTCGCCGCGGCGCGAGCGGATCGCGTGGATTTCCTCGGTCACGTCGCCCGCCCGCCCGAGCCGGCGCAGGCCGCGCAGCAGCGCCGCGTCGTTCGCGCCGAGTTCGCTGAGCGGAAACACGCCGAGGCCGCGCGCGCCGAACACGGCCATCAGCGCGCTGTCCTCGAATTCGCCGGTCACGCGCGGCACGATCCGTTCGCGTTCGAGCCACAGGTCCAGGCGCGCGCGCAGCGCCGAATGCGCGGTCGGCAGCAGCACCGGCAGCTCGGCGAGACACTGCGGAAAACGCTGCCGCGCGGCCGGTGTGACGAGCGCCGCGGGGCCGTACCAGTCGACCGGCGATGCGACGAGCCGCTCGCTCGTCACGCGCAGGTTCGAGCCGGCCGGCGCGCCCTGGCCGGCCAGCACGAGGTCGAGATGATGCAGCGCGAGCTCGGCCAGCAGCGCATCGTGCTCGCCCTCGTGGCACAGCAGCCGCAGCGCGGGCGTCTCGAGCACCGGCGCGAGGATCGCATGCGCGGCGAGCTTCGAGATGCCGTCCGCGAGGCCCACCGCGAGCCGCACGGTCGGCCGGCCGGCGGCCGCGCGCACGTCGTCGGGGATCAGCCGGCCCATCTCGAAGATCACCTCGGCGCGCGCATACGCGGCGCGGCCGGCGTCGGTCAGCGCGACGCCCCGGCCGGCCGGACGCAGCAACTGATGACCGAGCGACTTTTCCAGCTCCCGGACCTGCGCGCTGATCGTCTGCACGGCCATGTCGAGCCGCTGCGCGGCGCGCGCGAAACCGCCTTCCTTCACGACGACCCAGAAGTAGTACAGATGGCGAAAATTCAGCATCGCGACGATATATCGAAAAAACCGCACCAAAGCTCAGATTCTCGCTGATTTTTCCGAAGTCGTGGATTGCCTATCATCAGGTTTTCCTCTCGCGAACCGGGCCTTCCATGGACTACCTGCTGACGCTTGCCGCCGACCCCGCCGTCTGGGCCGCGCTTCTGACCCTCGTGGTGATGGAGGTCGTGCTCGGCATCGACAACCTGATCTTCATCTCGATCCTCAGCAACAAGCTGCCCGAAGCGCAGCGCGCGCGTACGCAGCGCATCGGCATCGCGCTCGCGCTCGTGATGCGCCTCGCGTTGCTGGCCAGCGTCGCGTGGATCGCCAGCCTCACCGAACCGGTGTTCACACTGTTCGGCCACGCGTTCTCGTGGCGCGACGTCATCCTGCTGTCGGGCGGCCTGTTCCTCGTCTGGAAGGCGACCACGGAGATCCATCACCACGTGTCGCACGACGGCGACGACGACGGCGCGCGCAGCGGCGCGGCCGGCCTGACGATGTGGGCCGCGGTCGGCCAGATCGTGATGCTCGACATCGTGTTCTCGATCGACAGCATCGTGACCGCGATCGGGATGACCGAGCACGTGCCGATCATGTTCGTCGCGGTGATCGTCGCGGTGAGCGTGATGCTGTTCGCGGCACAGCCGCTCGCGCGCTTCATCGACCGCAACCCGACCATCGTGATGCTGGCGCTGTCGTTCCTGGTCGTGATCGGCATGACGCTGATCGCCGAAGGCTTCGGCTCGCATGTGCCGAAGGGCTATATCTACGCGGCCATGGCGTTCTCGGCGTTCGTCGAAGGCATGAACATGCTGGCGCGGCGCGCGAAGGCGAAGCGCGCGGCGCGGGCCGAGCATCACTGAGCTTCGCCGAGCGTCACCGAACGAGCCGGCGGGCGGGCGACGCCCGCCGCCGATGCGCAATCCAGTCCCGAAGGAGCCGCCTGATGAAATGCCCTGTCTGCAAGACGCCGGACCTGCTGATGGCCGAGCGCCAGTCGATCGAGATCGACTATTGCCCGACGTGCCGCGGCGTGTGGCTCGATCGCGGCGAACTCGACAAGCTGATCGCGCGCGAAACCGGCGAGGTACGGCCCGATGTACGGCACGACGCACGGGCTAACGCACCGGCTGACGGGCGGCCCGATCGCCACGCGCCGCGCGGCCGAGACGGGGGCTGGCCGCGCGACGCGCGCGCCGACGACGACCGCCATCGGCACGGCGGCCAGCGGCGCAAGCGGTCGGTGTTCGACCTGTTCGATTTCGATTGAACGCGGCCGCGCGGGCGCGGGCCGCCGCATGTGAAAAATCCCCGTCCGGGATCATGCCCGGCGGGGATTCCATCGCGTGTCGTCGGCGGCCGGTTCTCGCGCGCTTACGCGCCGCCGACCGTCACGTCGATACGGCGCGGACGCGCTTCTTCGCGGCGCGGGATCGTCAAGGTCAGCACGCCGTCGCGCAGGTTCGCGTCGATGCGCGTCGTGTCGAGATCGGCGCTCAGCACGAACGAGCGCACGAAGCGCGGCACGCGCACTTCCGCATGCCGCACGCGCAGGTCGGCCGGCGTGTCGATGCGCGCTTGCGCGTCGATCGTGAGCGTGTTGTCGTGCACCTTGACGTCGAGGTTCTCGCGCGGCACGCCGGGCAGGTCGGCGCGCAGCGTGACGCGCTGTGCGTCCTCGACGATGTCGACGGCCGGCGTGATCGCGGGCCGGCGCGCGCCTTCGGCAGCGGCGGCGGCCGGCTGTGCGGCGTCGGTTGGACGTTCGGTCAGGGTCTGGCTCGTGTTCATGTCGGTCTCCTGAAGTTCACTGAACGGTGATGGCACGCGGCTTCGATTCCTCGCGGCGGCCGACGCGGATCAGCAGGCAGCCGTTTTCGTAGCGCGCGCTGACCTTGTCGGGATCGGCGTTCTGCGGCAACTCGACCACGCGCCGGAATGCGCCGTGAAAGCGCTCCTGCGCATAGGTGCGCACGTCGTCGCCGCCGTCCTGCGGCACCGGCTTGCGCTCGCCGCTGATGGTCAGCAGGTCCTTGTCGATCGACACGTCGAAGTCGGCGGCGGCCATGCCGGGGGCGAACGCGACGATTTCAATCGCGTCGTCGGTCGCGCCGATGTTCAGCGCCGGGAACGCGGTGGGCCGCACCGCTCGGATGCCGGTCGGCAGTTCGCCGAACAGGCTCGCCATCTGCCGCTGCAGGCGCGTGAATTCGTCGAACAGATCGTTGCCGAAATACATACCGCTCATGATGGTCCTCCTGAACGTGAAGCGCGGAATACGCGCCGACGCAGCCCCGTCGACGCGCACGGTGCGCGTGGTGGGCATTGCCTGATGACGCTTAGTTAGTGGCCGGCGAGCGGCATTTCAAGAGGGTGGATTGCAGCGGTGGCGGCGGCGTGTCGCGACGCGTCGCCGTGGCTCACGTTCGACGCCACCCTCGACCGCCGCCACCGTCGCGACCGCGACGCATCCCGCTACAACCCCGCCGCCGCCGCGATCAGCGTCGCCTCGAGCGCAAGCGTCGAGCGTGACGCCGCGGCCGGCCGGTCGATCACGTATTCGAGCTCGCCGAGTTCCGGCAGCCCGGCGTCGAGCCGCGCGAGCCCGGCCGGGATCACGTAGCCGGCGAACGCGCTCACGCCGAGCCCGGCGCTCGCGGCCGCCCGCAGCACCGCGATGCTGCTGCTCACGACGGCGATCCGGTAAGGGCGGCCGACCGCTTCGAGCGATTCGAGCACGCGGCGCCGCGACACGCTCGGCTCCGGATGCATCGCGAGCGGCAGCACGGCCTCGTGGCCGGTGATCGCCGAATCGGGGCCGGTGCACCAGTACAGCGGCTCGCTGCGGATCACGCGGCCGCGCCGGCTGCCGGCGACGCGCTTGGCGAACACCAGATCGTGGCGGCCTTCGTCGAGCGCGTCGAACAGATCGCCCGACAGCCCGGTCGAGATCGCCAGCTCGACGTCCGGATTGCGCTGCACGAAGCTCGCGAGCGCGGCCGTCAGATGCGCGGACGCGAAATCCTCCGACATCGCGAGCCGCACCTTGCCCGACAGCGGCGGCCCGCACACCGACGTGACGGCTTCGTCCATCAGCTCGAGAATGCGTACCGCGTAGCGCAACAGCGCGTCGCCGTGCTGCGACAGGCGCACGTTGCGCGTGTCGCGCTCGAACAGCGGCCGGTCGAGCAGCTCCTCGAGGCGGCGGATGTGCTGGCTGACGGTCGACTGCGACAGGCTCACGCGCTCGGACGCGGCGGTGAAGCTGCCGGACTGCGCGACGGCGACGAAGCTGCGCAGCAGTTCGGGCGGTAACGGACGCATTGCTAAATCCACTGAATCGGTTTCGACAACTTCATAAATCGCCGGATTTTGCGGCGCTAGTATCGGATCACGCGCCAGTGCGGCCCTTCAAGGCCGGCCGCACCGGCGGCGTAGCCCGTGTCGCGCCGGCGGCTGCTTCGGTCAGTCTAAGCCATCCGGCGTTCGGCCCGAACCCGCATCATCCCATCGACCCCGAGAACGCGCTCGCACGACGAGCCGCCGGGCCGCGGCGCCGCGCCGCAGGAGACGGACAGTCCGCCCGGGTATCGGCGGCCGGGCCTCCCTCCCGCACGCGTCAGGCGCCGCACCAAGAGACTGGAGACGACTCATGATCATCTACGGAACCGCGCTGCTGGCGTTCTGCCATCTGGCCGGGCTGTTCCTCGGCGACCTGCTGGGCGCCGCGATCGGCGTGAAGACCAACGTCGGCGGCGTCGGCATCGCGATGCTGCTGCTGATCTGCCTGCGGCTGTGGCTGCACCGGCGCGGCTGGCTGCCGAAGGAGACGGAAGCGGGCGTCGGGTTCTGGGGCGCGATGTACATCCCGGTCGTCGTCGCGATGGCGGCGAACCAGAACGTCGTCGCCGCGCTGAAGGGCGGCCCGGTCGCGCTGCTGGCCGCGCTCGGCGCGGTCGCGATCTGCGCATGCTGCATCGCGGTGCTGGTGCGCACCGGACGCGACGACACGGCCTTCGCCGGCGTGCCGCAATTCGAAGAACAGTGACGGAGGCCGCCATGCTGCAGATGCTCGAAAAAACCGTCGCCCACAACGGGCTCGTCGCGTCGTTCGCGCTGGTCGGCCTGATCATGTGGCTGTCGTCGATCGCGTCGCGCCGGCTCACGTTCGGCCGCGTGCACGGCTCCGCGATCGCGATCGTCATCGGTCTTGCGCTCGCGTACGTCGGCGGCGCGTTCACCGGCGGCGACAAGGGCCTCGCCGACGTGCGGCTGTTCGCCGGCATCGGCCTGATGGGCGGTGCGATGCTGCGCGATTTCGCGATCGTCGCGACCGCGTTCGAAGTGCAGCCGGCCGAGGCGCGCAAGGCCGGCCTCGTCGGCGTCGTGTCGCTGTTGCTCGGCACCGTGCTGCCGTTCATCGTCGGCGCGAGCATCGCGCGCGCATTCGGCTACACCGATGCGGTCAGCATGACGACGATCGGCGCGGGCGCCGTCACCTACATCGTCGGGCCGGTCACCGGCGCGGCGATCGGCGCGAGCTCCGACGTGATCGCGCTGAGCATCGCGACCGGCCTCGTGAAGGCGATCATCGTGATGGTCGGCACGCCGGTTGCCGCCAACTTCATGGGGCTGAAGACGCCGCGCTCCGCGATGATCTTCGGCGGGCTGGCCGGCACGGTGAGCGGCGTGAGCGCGGGGCTCGCCGCGACCGATCGCCGGCTCGTGCCGTACGGCGCGCTGATCGCCACGTTCCACACCGGCGTCGGCTGCCTGCTCGGGCCGTCGCTGCTGTTCTTCGCGACGCGCGCGCTGGTCGGCGCGTAGCGTGCGCCGGCGGCCCGCGCGGCTCGTGCGTGCGGCCGGCACGCGCGTGCGGCGACCGGCCGCATCCATCGCGGCGCCCTCTGAGTCGCATTCGTCATCATCATCAATCGGCGGCAGCCCGCGGCTTAGAATGCCGCTGAACCACCGAAGCGGGAGAACTCTTCATGACCGGATGGAATCACGCGCGGCAGGCGCGCGACGCACGCATCGCGGCCGGCGCGGCGTTCGCGCGCGGCAAGCGCGTCGATGCGCGCGACGCCGTCGCGCTGCTCGAAGCAGTGCTGCGGCCGGGCGATCGCGTGTGCCTCGAAGGCGACAACCAGAAGCAGGCCGACCTGCTCGCCGTCGCGCTCGCCGACGTCGACAACGCGAAGATCCACGACCTGCACATGGTGCAGTCGGGCGTCGTGCTGCCCGAGCATCTCGACGTGTTCGAGCGCGGCATCGCGAAGCGGCTCGACTTCGCCTATTCGGGCCCGCAGTCGCAGCGCATCGCGAAGCTGCTGTTCGGCGGCAAGATCGCGCTCGGCGCGGTGCACACGTATCTCGAGCTGTTCGCGCGCTACTTCATCGATCTGACGCCGCAGGTCGCGCTGATCGCCGCCGTCAGCGCCGACGCCGACGGCAACCTGTACACCGGCCCGAACACCGAGGACACGCCGACCGTCGTCGAAGCCACCGCGTTCAAGGACGGCATCGTGATCGCGCAGGTCGACCGCATCGTCGACAAGGTGCCGCGCGTCGACATTCCGGGCGACCGCGTGCATTTCGTCGTCGAGGCGGGGCGGCCGTTCTACGTCGAGCCGCTGTTCACGCGCGACCCGGCCGCGATCACCGAAACGCAGATCCTGACCGCGATGCTCGCGATCAAGGGCATCTACGAGCCGTACGGGATCAAGCGGCTGAACCACGGCATCGGCTTCAACACGGCCGCGATCGAGCTGCTGCTGCCGACCTACGGCGCGAAGCTCGGGCTGAAGGGCAAGGTCTGCACGCACTGGGCGCTCAATCCGCACCCGACGCTGATCCCCGCGATCGAATCGGGCTGGGTCGAACAGATTCACTGCTTCGGCTCCGAAGTCGGGATGGACGACTACATCCGCGCGCGCTCCGACGTCTGGTTCACCGGCCCCGACGGCTCGCTACGCTCGAACCGCGCGTTTTGCCAGACGGCGGGCCTCTACGCGTGCGACATGTTCATCGGCTCGACGCTGCAGATCGACCTGGCCGGCCATTCGTCGACGGTCACGGCCGAGCGCATCGCCGGTTTCGGCGGCGCGCCGAACATGGGCAGCGACGCGCGCGGCCGGCGCCATCCGAGCGAGCCGTGGCTGAAGGCCGGCGCGCAGGCCGACCCCGACACGCCCGCGGCGCTCAGGCGCGGCCGCAAGCTGGTGGTGCAGATCGGCGAGACGTTCGGCGACAAGAACGTGCCGATGTTCGTCGAGAAGCTCGACGCGCTGAAGCTCGCCGACAAGCTGCAGCTCGATCTCGCGCCGATCATGGTCTACGGCGACGACGTCACGCACATCGTCACCGAGGAAGGGATCGCGAACCTGCTGATGTGCCGCGACCTCGACGAGCGCGAGCAGGCGATCCGCGGCGTGGCAGGCTACACGGAGGTCGGCCGCGGCCGCGACCGCCGGATGGTCGAGCGCCTGCGCGAGCGCGGCGTGATCCGCCGCCCGGAGGATCTCGGCATCGATCCGCTCGACGCCGACCGCCGCTGGCTCGCCGCGCGCTCGATCAAGGACCTCGTGCACTGGTCGGGCGGCCTCTATGCGCCGCCTGCCCGGTTCCGCAACTGGTGAGGAAGACGGGATGGAACAGTTGAACTATCGGTTCGCCGCGCGTGCGCGTGCGAAGGGCCAGCTGGCCGCGGCGCTCGTCGGCGTGGTCGCGTCGGGCAACCTGGAGGTGCTCGTCGAGCGCGTCCTGCCCGACGATCAATGCGAGATCGACATCCGCACCGCGGCGGTCGGTTTCGGCGCGGTGTGGCGGGCTGTCGTGGCGGACTTCGTCGAACGGCGCGCGCCGGGCGGGCTGAAGCTGTCGATCAACGACGGCGGCGCGCGGCCCGACATGGTGTCGCTGCGGCTCGCGCAGGCCGTGCGCGCGATCGAGGGGGACGCATGACGAACCCGACGATTCACGACCACGACGCGCCCGCGTTCGTCGCGAACGACGCGAGCTGGTACGAGGCGTCCGCGCGGCAGCGCATCGACGCGCTGCTCGATGCGGGCAGCTTCGACGAATTCCTAGGGCCGGCCGAACGCGTGGCGAGCCCGCATCTGCCGCTGTTCGGGCTGCCGCAGCAGTTCGACGACGGGATGGTGGTCGGCCACGGCCGGCTCGACGGCAGGCCCGTGCTGATCGCCGCGCAGGAAGGCCGCTTCATGGGCGGCGCCTTCGGCGAAGTGCACGGCGCGAAGCTCACGGGGCTGCTGCGCGCGGCGCGCGAGGTCGGCAAGCCGGTGTTGATCCTGTTCGATACCGGCGGCGTGCGGCTGCAGGAAGCGAACGCGGGCGAGCTCGCGATCGCCGAGATCATGCGGGCGCTGGTCGAGGCGCGCGCGACCGGCGTGGCGGTGCTCGGGCTGATCGGCGGGCGCGCCGGCTGCTACGGCGGCGGCGGTCTGCTCGCGGCCTGCTGTTCGGCGTTGGCGGTGTCCGAGCAGGGACGCATCAGCGTGTCGGGGCCCGAGGTGATCGAGACCAATCGCGGCGTGGAGGAATTCGACGCGAAGGATCGCGCGCTGATCTGGCGCACGATGGGCGGCAAGCACCGGCGGCTGATCGGCGGCGCGGACCGCTACGTCGCCGATACGCCGGCCGCGTTCCGTGCGGCGGCGCTCGAACTGCTCGGCTGCGCGCCGGCGTTCGATACGGCGATGCTGCGCGCGGAGCAGGCGCGTCTCGAAGCGCGCGTCGCCCGCTTCGGCCGATGTGCGGATGCGCTCGACGTGTGGCGCGCGCTCGGCGCGGATCGGCCGGAAGCGATTCCCGGCATGCCCGACGACGCATTCGCCAAGCTCGCCGACCAGTTACAGGAGCCGCAGCATGACGCTCGATGAAGTACTGACCTCGCTGTTTCCCGCGGGCCATTCGATTGCGCGCGATGGCGGCCTGCTGACGGGCTCGGCGCAACTGGGCGGCACGCGCGTCGACGTGATCGGCGTCGCCGAGCGTCTGCCGTTCGGCATCGACGAAGCGCTGGCGCTCGCGTCGCAGGTGCTCGCCACGATCGAGCGCGGCGGCGCCACGCCGATCCTCGTGCTCGTCGACAGCGACAGCCAGCGGATGAGCAAGCGCGACGAGCTGCTCGGGCTGAACGAAGGGCTGTCGCATCTCGCCAAATGCCTGATGCACGCGGAGCTCGCCGGGCACCGGACGATCGGCTTGCTGTACGGCCATACGGCCGCCGGCGCGTTCATCGCGACCGCGCTCGCGACGCGCACGCTGCTCGCGCTGCCGGGCGCCGAGCCGGAGGTGATGGACCTGCCGTCGATGTCGCGCGTGACGAAGCTGCCGATCGACGTGCTCGAGGCGATGGCGCGCTCGACGCCGGTGTTCGCGCCGGGGCTCGACAATCTCGTGAAGATGGGCGCGGTCGACGCGGTGCTCGATCCGGCCTGCGCGCTCGACGCGCAGGTCGGCGAGTGGCTCGCCAGGCCAGTCGATCGCAGCGACACGCGCGCCGCGCGCGGCCGCCCGGTCGCGGCCGACGTCGCGCGTCGCGTCGAGGCGCTCGCGCGTGCCGCGCGCTGACGCACCGCTGCGCCGCCACACGCTCGTCACGCTGACGGCGGCCGGGTGGTCCGCCGCGTTCGCGCGCGATCCCGCGCTCGCGGCCGATCCGGTCGTGCATGCGTGGGCTGCCGACGGCCGGCCGCTGATCGTGCGCCGCGCCACGCCCGACGAAGCCGACGCGGCGCGCGTGCCGCTCGGCATCCCGTTGCCGCCTGCCGCCGGCAAGCGGCGCGTCGCGCTGAACGCCGCGGCCGATGCCGTCGCAGCGCGTCGCGCGTTGCCGGCGCTGGCCGACGTGCTCGCCGCCGCGCCCGCCGCATGGCAGCCAACGCTGCGCGAACTGGCTGCGCTGGGTGCGCGCTGCGGCGTCGAGGGGCGCGTGTTCGGCAGCCTCGCATGGCAGACGCTGACCGGCGAACGCTATCTGAGCGACGGATCCGATCTCGACGTCGTGTTTCCGCTGCCGGCCGCGGCGCTGCGCGACGCGCTGCTCGACGGCCTCGCGGCGCTCGACGCGCGCGCGCCGATGCGCATCGACGGCGAATTGCTGCGCGACGACGGCGCCGGCGTGAACTGGCGCGAACTGTACGCGCGGCTGCCGGAAGTCGCGGTGAAGACGGCGCTCGCCGTCGAATTGATGTCGGTGGAAGCCTTCGCGCGAGGTGTGCGATGAATGCGTGGGCTGCGTGGCGCACGCTCGCGCCGTCCGGCGCCGAGCGCATCGCCGAACTCGCCGAGCGCAGCCTCGTGCTCGAAATCCGGACTTATCCGAAACCGGGGCTCGTCAGCCACGTCGACACCGGCAGCCATGCGGACATGGACGCGGCGACGTTCGCACGCAGCGCGGCCGTGCTGCGGCCGTACTTCGCGGAACTCGCCGAGGCCGGCGCGCGCGACGCGGACATGGGCGCGCTGCGCAAGATCGGGCTGCGCGCGGAACATGCGATGCTTGCGGCGACGGGTGGCGTGAACACGCATCGCGGCGCGATCTTCGGGCTCGGGCTGCTGTGCGCGGCGGCCGGCCGGCGCGCCACGGCCGATGCAGCCGGTGCGGCCGCCCGCACGATGACGCTCGGCGCATTCGTCGCACGGCGGTGGGGCGCTGAGATCCTCGGCGGCCCGCGGCTGCCGGACAGCCACGGCGAGCGCGCGAGCCGTCGCTACGGCGTCGGCGGCGCGCGCGGCGAGGCGGCCGGCGGCTTCGCGACGGTATATCGCGTCGGCTTGCCGGCGTTGCGGCGCGCCGCGCGCTGGATGCCGGGCGACGCGGAAGCCGCGCGCGTCGAAGCCTGCTTCGCGCTGATCGCCGCGCTCGACGATACGAACCTGCTGCATCGCGGCGGGCGCGACGGGCTCGACTTCGCCCGCGCGAGCGCACGCGCATTCGTCGCACGCGGCGGCATCCGCGCGCGCGACTGGCGGCTGCGCGCCGTTGCCGCGCACCGCGCGTTCGTCGTGCGCCGGCTCAGCCCCGGCGGCGCGGCCGACCTGCTCGCGATGAGCGTATTCGTCGACGCGCTCGACGCCGACGAGGCGCAGCCATGACGCTCGCGATCCTGTGTTCGGGGCAGGGCGCGCAGCGCGCCGACATGTTCGAGCTGACCGGTGCGGCGCCGCAGGCCGAACCGCTGTTCGCACACGCGGGCCGGCTGCTCGGTGACGATCCGCGCGACTGGGTGCGGCGCGCCGGGCCGGACGCGCTCGGCGAGAACCGCGCAGCGCAGATCCTCTGCACGTTGCAGGCGCTCGCCGCGACCGCACTGCTCGCGGCCGCGTGGCCGCGCCGCCGCTGCGTGGCCGGTTACAGCGTCGGCGAAGTCGCGTCGTGGAGCGTGGCCGGGATGATCGATCCGCACGACGCGCTGGAGCTCGCCGATGCGCGCGCGCGTGCGATGGATGCGGCCAGCGGCGGCGATGAGCGGATGGTGTTCGTGCGCGGGCTTGCGCGCGCGCAGCTCGCGGGCCTGTGTGACGGCCGCGACGCGGCGATCGCGATCGCGAATCCGGGCGATGCGTTCGTGGTGGCCGGCGCCCAGCCCGACGTCGCCGCGGTGGCCGACGCTGCGGCGGGCGCGGGCGCATTGCGCGTCGCGCCCGTGTGCGTGCGGATCGCATCGCACACGCGCCGGCTGGCGGCAGCGGTGCCGCCGTTTCGCGCGTCGCTCGCCGCGGCGAACGTGCGCCGGCCGCTACCCGGCACGCGCGTGTTTGCCGGGATCGATGGCGGGTCGGTGCTCGATGTCGACGTGGGGCGCGACAAGCTGGCGCGGCAGATCGCGGAGCCGGTCGAATGGGCGGCGTGTCTGGCCGCCTGTGTCGAGGCCGGCGCAAGCGCGTTCCTCGAACTCGGGCCGGGCCGCGCGCTCGCCGAGATGGCGGCGGCCGCGTATCCGGCGCTGCCGGCGCGCAGCGTCGCCGATTTTCGCTCGGTCGACGGCGTCGAGAGCTGGCTCGCGCGGGTCGCGGGCGACTGAACGGCACCGCGCGGCGCAATCGGATGCAATTCGGCGTGTAACTCGGCACGTAATGCGGCCCGTATCCGGCCCGCGCGATCGCCGTGGCGCAACGGGTGTTGCGCCGGCGCAGCACCGTGTCGGCCAGCGCTTGCCACGCGAATTGGCATCGCTAAAATGGCGCGCGCCATGAGACCAGCCGCCATTCTTCTCGCCGCGCTCGGCTGCGCGGCGAGCGCCCACGCCAGCCCCATTCCGTCCGACGCCGCGTCGGTCGGCACATACTTCTCCTATGACAATTTGGCCGCCGACGCGACCGTCGACCTGATCGACAACGCGCAGCGGCGCGTGCTGCTGGCCGGCTATGCGCATGTGCCGCCCGCGGTCGCGGCCGCGCTGCGGGCGGCGCGCGCGCGCGGCGTCGACGTGCGCGTCGTGCTGGTGCGCTCGGCGCGTGCAGGCAGGTATAGCGGCGCCGGTTACCTGAAAGCGGCCGGCATCGACGTCGCGATCGACTCGCGGCACGACGATCCCGCGCCGCGTTTCGCGATCGTCGACGACAACGTCGCGCTGCCGACGCTGTCCGAAGGCGCTGCCGCGCACGCGGAGACGGTCAACGTATTCCAGCGCGCGCCGGAGCTCGCGCAGTCTTACGCGCAGTCGTTCTGGCGTCTGTACCGGCAGGCCGCCGGGCGGTGAGCGGGCGGGGCGGGCTGCGCGGCTTATGAGCCGCGTGTCGGCGCGCTCCGCGTTGCGAGCTCCGCGCGCAGCGGGCCGGCTCGGGTTCTGGGCCGCGTTGGTCTACCGCCCAACTTTCGCGCGACGCTCTTCGTCGCGTTCCCTGCGGGCGGTGCCCGATACGCCGGTATGACCCCGCTTGCATCGGCGTCAGCGATGAACCATGCTCGTTGAACGGGCGCAGGTGCGGCTCGGCATCGATCGCGGTAGCGCGTACCGCATGTCCCGCATCTTTCATCACGCATCCCGCCCCGAAGCCCCGAAGCCCCACAACCGCGTCGCGACAGCATGGCCCCGAACCTGCCCGAATGTTTCACCGATCGCGCCGACGCCGGGCGCCGGCTCGCGCATGCGCTCCACGGCTATGCGGACCGTCGCGACGTCGTCGTCCTCGCGCTGCCGCGCGGCGGTGTGCCGGTTGCGTTCCCCGTCGCGCAGGCGCTGCGCGCGCCGCTCGACCTGCTGATCGTGCGCAAGCTCGGCATGCCGTCCGATCCGGAACTCGCGATCGGCGCGCTCGCGACGGGCGGCGCGATTCATCTGCGGCATGCGGCGATTCGCGCGATGGGCGTGACGCGCGACCAACTGGCCGACGTGATCGCGCGTGAAGCCGCCGAGCTGCAGCGCCGCGACGCGCTGTATCGCGGCGCGCGGCCGCCGCTGCCGGTCGAAGGGCGCGTCGTGATCGTCGTCGACGACGGTGTCGCGACCGGCGCCTCGATGCGCGTCGCGCTGCAGGCACTGCGCGCGCGCCGTCCCGCGCGCATCGTGGCTGCCGTGCCCGTCGCGCCGACCGGTGCCGCGCATATGTTCGACGACGTGGCCGACGCGTTCGTCACGGTGTTGCAGCCCGCGCGGTTCTTCGGCATCGGCCAGTTCTATGCGGATTTCGACCAGGTCGGCGACGACGAGGTGCGCGCGCTGCTCGACGCGGCACGCGTCCGGCACGACGGGATCAGCCCCGCCTGATGCGGCGCCGGCGCGGCCGCGGGCGTTCGGCTTCGGCCTGCGCGAACATCCGCTGCAGCGCCGGGTGGACGTCGGCGTGCCAATGGTCGCCAGTGAAGAGGCCGTAGTGATCGCACTCGTCGACATCGACGCGATGACGCTCGCCGGCCGTCAGCCCGCCGCACATGTCGAGCGCCGCATGGGTCTGCCCGGCGCCGGTGACCGCGTCGCAGCGGCCTTCGACGGTCAGCAGCATGACGCCGCGCAGCGCGGCCGGCTCGACGCGCCGGCCGCCCACGTCCCACGTGCCGTTGGCGAGGCACATCCGCTGGAACACGATGTCGACGGTATCCAGAAAATACTCGGCCGGCATGTCGAGCAGCGCCGTGTACTCGCGCAGGGCGCGCCGTGCGTCGGCCAGCGCCGCCATGTCGACGCGCGATGCGGCGCGCGCGTAGTTTTCGATCAACGACATGAAACGCTGCGGATACAGCAGCGCGATTTCGCCCTGCTGAAGATAGGTCGGGAACACGTGACGGCCGTGGCCGGGGAAGCATGGCGGCACGATATCGATCAGATGACGGCGGCACCACGCGAGCGAATGCGACGCGGCCGTCGTGCCGAGCGCGCTGGGATTGACGCGCGCGTCGATTGGGCCGCCGATCAGCGTGATGCTCGCGGGCGGCGGCAGGCCGCGCGCGGCGCGCAGCGCGAGCGCGCCGAGCGCGGGCACCGTCGCCTGGCATACGGCGACGACGTGCAGCGGCCGAGCGTCGCTCGCGAGCGCGTCGACGAAGCCGTCGAGCGTCGCCACGTACTCGTCGAGTCCGAAGCGGCCCGCGGCGAGCGGGACGTCGCGCGCATTGACCCAGTCGGTCACGCAGACGTCGCCGTCCGCGAGCAGCGCCTCGACGGTTTCGCGCATCATCACGGCCGCGTGCCCGGCGAGCGGCGCGCACAACAGCACGGTGCGGCGCGTGCCGGCTTGCGCGAAGCGTCGCAACTGGCAGAACGGCGTGTGCGCGACGATCCGCTCGTCGATGCCCGGCTCGCGCAGCTCGAAGCGCGGCGGGCCGGCGGCCGGGCCGAGCAGCGGCTCGAACAGGTCGTCGTAACACGTGGACGCGCTGTGCGGCAGCGTCGCGGCCGGCCACACGTCGAACGCGTGACGCGTCGCCGCGCGCCAGGCGCGCATCCATTCCCGCTGCTGTTCGACGACGGCGTACCACATGGGAGACCTTGACGCGGAAGGGGCGTGAATCTGCATTATGGTCATTCCGGACGCGCCGCGGGTGTCCGATGCGTGACCGGGTGATGCGCATCAATCGCGCGGGGGGCCGCGCGTCGCTAGGCGGCCGCCTGCGTCGCTGCTACAGTCGATGGCCCTGGTTTGTCACTCGGAGCGTTTGCAATGAAGCTGATCGGTATGCTGGATTCCCCGTTCGTGCGCCGTGTCGCCATTTCGGCGAAGCTGCTGGACCTGCCGTTCGAGCACGAGTCGGTTTCGGTGTTTCGCCATTTCGACCGGTTCCGCGAGATCAATCCGGTCGTGAAGGCGCCGACGCTCGTGACCGCCGATGGAGTCACGCTGATCGATTCCTCGCTGATCGTCGACTACCTCGACCATCTCGTCGCGCCGGAGCGGCGCCTGTTGCCCGAGGCCGTTGACGCGCGGTTGCGCGCGCTCGTGCCGGTCGGCTTCGCGCTGGCCGCGGCCGAGAAGACGGTGCAGGTCATCTACGAACAGGCGCTGCGGCCGGCCGACAAGCAGCACGCGCCGTGGCTCGAGCGCGTGCTGGGCCAGCTCGAGGCCGCGTACGGCGAACTCGAGCCGCTGGTGGCGGCCGCCAACGGCTGGCTCGGCGGCGCGCGGCTGCTGCAGTCCGACGTGACGGTGGCCGTCGCGTGGCGCTTCACGCAGTTCATGATCGCCGAATATGCGCCGCTCGCGCGGATCGAGCCGGCCCGTTATCCGGCGCTCGCCGCGCATTCGGCGCGGGCCGAGCAGCTTCCCGCCTTCGTCGAAACGCCGCTCGATTGAGCGCGGCGGCGCATCGCGCCGGTACGCGAGCGAGCGCGGGGAGGCTCCGCGATCCGCTTGCGCCGCACCGCTTCGCGCGGTGCGGTGCGGTGCGGTGCGGGCGTCCCGCACGGCCCGACCGCGCGGTTCGCCGACGGCCGTGCGATAGCCCCACGCACGTTGATCCGACCCACGGCGCGGCTACCCGGCGCGTTCGCGCAACCCCGACACAGCCGCCCCCACAGGCCCCCGGACGACGCCGTCAGCCGCACCAGCCAAGGGCGTGGCCGATTGTTCACCGGCGGCAACAAGTGACTTCGCAAATGTGCCGTTTATCGGGATCAGGGTGATCCCTAGAATTCACTCCATCGAATATGCGTTGTCTGATGGAGCCGAAGATGAGAGCCCTGATCGAATCGAGCCTGTACCACCCGTCCGTCGTGTTGCCGCTCGCCGCGCTGACGCAGCTGATGGTCGAGCGCGATTTCAATCTCGGCCAGGTCGGCCTGATCGTCGCGGCGCGCGGTGCCCAGGCTGCCGTGTCGCGCTCGCGTGCGCTGATCTTCTGCCGCGAATGCGAAGCGCACGCCTGAACGCCGCTTCGGCGAACGAATAAAGGAACGCCCGGCCGGCAGGCGCCGGTCGGGCGAATCGGAGTAGATCTGGCCCCGGCTATTGCCGGGGTTTTTATTGGGCGCTCATTGGGCGCTTGTTGAGCACTCAGGCGCGTGCGGCCGACACGACGCCGTAGATTTCGGCTTCGTCCTCGTCGCGCAGCTGGCGCACCAGCTGGTGTGCTTCGCGGTGCGTCGCGACGGCCGGCGGCGAGCCCTTGAGCGGCTGGCGCGCGGTCTCGGCGAGCGCGACGACCGACACGATGCCGATCACGGCGGCGCCCATCATGTAATAGGCGGGCATCATCAGGTTTTGCGTCACGTCGACGAGCCAGGCCGTCACCAGCGGCGTCGTGCCGCCGAACAGCGACACCGACACGTTGAAGCCGATCGCGAGCGCGCCGTAGCGGATCTCCGTCGGGAACAGCGCGGGCAGCGCCGACGGCATCACGCCGGTGAAGCACGACAGCAGCACGCCGAGGATCAGCAGGCCGCCGAACACCGACGCGGTGGTGCCCGCATGGATCAGCATCATCGACGGGATCGACAGCGCGAGCAGGCCCACGCAGCCGGCCAGCATGACCGGCTTGCGGCCGATGCGGTCCGACAGGCGGCCGGCCGCGAGCGTGAGCGGCATCATCAGCACCATCACGATCAGCACCAGCACGAGGCTGTGCGATTCGTCGAAGTGCAGCGTGGACGACATGAAGCTCGGCAGGTACGACAGCACCATGTAATCGGTCACGTTGAAGATCAGCACGAGGCCGACGCAGAGCAGGAGCGCGCGCCAGTTGGCGAACAGCGTTTCGCGAAAGCGCGTCTTCGGCACGGCCTTGTCCTGCGCTTCGCGCGCTTCGGCCTGACGCTTGAACGCCGGCGTCTCCTCGAGCTTCATCCGGATGTACAGCCCGATCAGGCCGAGCGGCCCTGCGATCAGGAACGGCACGCGCCAGCCCCACGACAGCAGCGCGTCCTCCGACAGCGACGCGGTCAGCAGCGCGACGACGCCGGCGCCCATCACATAGCCGATCAGCGTGCCGAACTCGAGGAAGCTGCCCATGAAGCCGCGGCGCTTGTCGGTCGAGAACTCGGCGATGAAGGTGGCGGCGCCGCCGTATTCGCCGCCGGTCGAGAAGCCCTGCACGAGGCGGGCGACGAGCAGCAGCACGGGCGCCATGATGCCGATTGACGCGTAGCTGGGGATCAGGCCGATCGCGAAGGTGCCGACGGCCATCATGATCATGGTGGCGGCGAGCACGCGCTGGCGGCCGATGCGGTCGCCGAGCGGGCCGAACACCATGCCGCCGAGCGGACGCACGACGAACGCGGCCGCGAACGTGCCGAAGGTGGCGAGCAGCTGCGCGGACGGGCTGCTCGACGGGAAGAACACCTTGCCGAGCGTGACGGCGATGTAGCTGTAGACGCCGAAGTCGAACCATTCCATCGCATTGCCGATGGCCATTGCGCTGACGGCGCGCTTGAGCAGGCTCTGGTCGACGACGGTGATGTCGTCCGCGGCGAGCGGGGCCTCGCCGGACGACGGGGAAGGGGAAACAGCGATCGGGCTGACGTGTGTTGCGGTCAAGGTCATGCACTCCTTTGACTGCGCCGGAACGGAGGGCCGTCCGACACGGTTTGCCGGCAAGCGCGAGGTCGTGTGCTGCGCGTCGGGGCAGGCCTTTAAGCACTTACTGCGCGAATGGCGGTAAAGAGCCGCAAGGGACTGCTTCGACGCGGGCCCGATGGGCCGCCGCGACGGTGCGCTCATGAAGAATGGGCCGCGTGATGCAGGCGGCGGATACCGGTGCGGACGAAAGTCCGGCGCTCCGGCAAGTGCCCCGGAAGGGCAACGAAACGAGAAAAGCGGGCCTGTCGGGCGGGCTTTCCTGTGGATGCAATGTCGATCGAAGCGCCGGCCTGCAGGCGCGGGCGGCATTCGATCGAGATCGAAAAAGAAAGAGATTAGAGGTTGAAACAGGCGACATGATAGCACGATGACAGACGATCGTGCAAATTGCTCGGAATCGCCCGTCCCGCGGCGGTTCCGGCGCGGCTCGCGCGGGTATGATGGGCCGCGCCGGGCATGCCGTCGCGGGACCCTCGCGGACCCTGCGCGACGGACGCTCATTCCAAGAGGAACCGGATGACCGAACTGATCAGGATCGCGGCATTGTTCGCCGTTACCGCGGTGGCCGAAATCGTGGGCTGCTACCTGCCGTGGCTCGTGCTGAAAGGCGGGCGGCCCGTGTGGCTGCTGGTGCCGGCAGCGCTGTCGCTGGCGCTGTTCGCGTGGCTCTTGACGCTGCATCCGAGCGCGGCGGGGCGCACCTACGCGGCGTATGGCGGCGTGTACATCGGCGTGGCGCTGCTGTGGCTGCGGGTCGTCGACGGCGTCGCGCTGACCCGCTGGGATGCGGCGGGCGCGGCGCTCGCGCTCGGCGGGATGGCGATGATCGCGCTGCAGCCGCGCGCGTAGGCGCGGGCGCGGCTGCAGCGGAAGCGGCCGGATGCGTCAGGCCGCTTCGGCGGCGTCCACTTCGGCGGACGTGCGCCAGACGCAGGTGCCCTTGACCGACTTGTCCAACTCGTCGAGCTGCGCCTGGTGCGCGGCGAGCTCGTCGTCGCCGGCCGCGACGACCGGCAGGTCGAGCGACGCGAGCGAGATGCGCTGGCCGTTCGCCGCGCCGCCATCGGCGCCTGCGTCGTCGAGCATGTCGATCACGAGGCTGTCCTGGCCGCGCGTCATCGCGAGATAGACCTCGGCGAGCAGCTCCGAGTCGAGCAGTGCGCCGTGCAGCGTGCGGTGCGCGTTGCTGATGCCGAACCGGTCGCACAGTGCGTCGAGCGAGTTGCGCTTGCCTGGGAACATCTGCTTGGCCTCTGCCAGCGTGTCGATCACGCCGTCGCAATGCTCGATGAACGGCGGCAGGCCGAGCCGCGCGAATTCGGCATCGAGGAACCCGAGGTCGAACGGTGCGTTGTGGATGATCAGTTCCGCGCCCTTCACGAAGTCGCGGATCTGGTCGGCGACTTCCGCGAACTTCGGCTTGTCGCTCAGAAACTCGGTGGTCAGCCCGTGCACGGCCAGCGCGCCCGGATCGCTGTCGCGCTCGGGGTTCACGTAGATGTGCAGGTTGTTGCCGGTGAGCCGCCGGTTCAGCAGCTCCACGCAGCCGATTTCGATCAGGCGATCGCCCGAGCGGGGATTGAGGCCGGTGGTTTCGGTATCGAGAATGATCTGGCGCATGTCGGATAAATCGGGAAAGACGGTAGGGCGGCCGGCGTTCAGGCCGCGAGGGATTCGACGCCGCGATTCGCGAGCGCGTCAGCGCGTTCGTTTTCGGGATGGCCCGCGTGGCCTTTCACCCAGCGCCACTCGATCTCGTGCTGCGCGACGAGCGCGTCGAGCCGCTTCCAGAGATCGGCGTTCTTCACCGGGGTCTTGGCCGCGGTGACCCAACCTTTTTTCTTCCAGCCGTGGATCCACTCGCTGATGCCTTTCTGCACGTACTGCGAGTCGGTATGGACGATCACGCGGCACGGGCGCTTCAGCGCCTCGAGCGCGGCGATCACGCCCATCAGCTCCATCCGGTTGTTGGTCGTGTTCGGCTCGCCGCCGAACAGCTCCTTTTCGCGGTCGCCGTAGCGCAGCAGTGCGCCCCAGCCGCCGGGGCCGGGGTTGCCCTTGCAGGCGCCGTCGGTATAGATGTCGATGGTGTCGATGGTCATGAATGTTCTTGATGGGTGGTCGGGGTGGCCGCCGGCGTGAGGCCCGGCGCGAGCACCGGCTTTTTCATCTTGATCGGGCCGATCAGGCGCATGCCGCGCACGCGCTTGACGGCCGTGACCATGTAGACGGCGCCGAAGATCGGCCACCAGCGGTCGCCGGCGGCTTCCATGAAGCCGTAGCGGGCCAGCCACTTGTCGGTGACGAGCGGCGGCCGGTAGCAGCCGAAGCGGCCGCGCTCGAGATCGAAGCCGAGCAGCTTGATCCAGTCCTTGAGCCGAATGAACGCGATCTGGTCGCGCGCGGCCGGCACGAACGGGCGGTTCGCCATGCGCCCGAACGATTGCCGCATGCCCCACAGGCTCAGTGAGTTGAAGCCGGTGATCACCAGCTGCCCTTCGGGCATCAGCACGCGTTCGGCCTCGCGCAGCAGCCGGTGCGGGTCGGACGTGAACTCGAGCGTGTGCGGCATCACGATCAGGTCGACGCTCTGCGACTCGAACGGCAGGTCGAGCAGGTCGCACCACGTGGTGCTGCGCTCGGCCGGCGCATGCTCGGGGGCGGATGCCTCGCGCGCCCACGGATACTGGTAGGGCGCGCTCGCGCCGCTGGCGGGATCGAGCACGAGGCCGCGATACGGCATGCGGTTCTCGCGCAAGGCATCGAGCTGCGGCAGCCCGAGCTGCAGCGCGTGAAACCCGAACACGTCGGACACGATCCGGTCGAGCTGCGCCTGCTCCCAGCCCAGCACGTAGCGGCCGGGCGGCGAGTCGGTCCAGGCGGGCCAGTCTATAATTTGAGGATCGGACATAACGATGATTGCGCGCCCATGAACGAGCTGGAATACGTGCCGGTGCCGGCATTCGAAGACAACTACATCTGGCTCGTGTCGGACGGCCGCGATGCGATCGCCGTCGATCCGGGTGAAGCCGCGCCGGTACGCCGCGTTCTGGCGGAACGCGGCTGGCGGTTGACCGCTATTCTACTCACCCACCATCACGCCGACCATGTCGGCGGTGTCGCCGCCCTGCGCGATAGCCAGCCGGACGATGCGCCGCTCGTCGTATACGGCCCGGCCGCCGAGGCGATCGGCGTCGTGACGCGGCCGCTGGCCGGCGGCGCTCGCGTGACGCTCGACGCGCCGGCGCTCGCGTTCGACGTGCTCGACGTGCCGGGTCACACGCGCGGCCACATCGCGTATTTCCAGGCGGCCGGCCACGGCGCCGCCATCCCTCACGTGTTTTGCGGCGACACGCTGTTCTCGTGCGGCTGCGGTCGCCTGTTCGAAGGCACGCCCGCGCAGATGCTCGCGTCGCTGGATGCGCTCGCGGCGCTGCCCGGCGACACGCGCGTGCATTGCACACACGAATACACGCTGTCGAACATCCGCTTCGCGCTCGCGTGCGAGCCCGGCAATGCGGCGCTCGCCGCGTGGCGCGACGACGCGCAGGCGCTGCGCGCGCGCGGGATGCCGACGCTGCCGACCACGATCGCGCACGAGCGCGCGGTGAACCCGTTCCTGCGCGCGGACAGCGCGGCGATCCACGCGACGCTCGAGGCCGAGTTGCACGAAACGGTGCCCGACCGGTTGGCGGCATTCACGCTGATGCGCGAATGGAAAAACCGCTTCCGATGACGCAATCGGGAGGACTCCGTACCTCAGGCGCTACCTGTAAAAATTGCCCCAAACGTAGGATTTCGCTGAGTTTTCGGTGTTTTTATTGACGTGAAGCACGCACTTCCGTAGTATCGCCTGCAATTTCCAGCCGTCGGAAGCCGAGATTTTCATGCGACTTATATTGAGTGCGATGGTGGTCCTGCTGCTCGCCGCATGCGCGAGCCAGGGTCCTGTCGCCAACAACGCCGCCGATTCGCAGGCGGCGTCCAACTACCTCCGTAAATCAGCCACCGCGAAAGAAACCGTCGACGTCGACAAGCAGTCCGTCGGCGATCTGACCAGTGCGGATTCCGACCTGTGGGCGCGCATTCGCCGCGGCTTCCAGATGCCGGACCTGCAGAGCGACCTCGTCGACATGCAGACGACCTGGTACACGCAGCGTCCCGATTATGTGCAGCGCATGACCGAGCGCTCGCAGAAATATCTGTATCACATCGTCGAGGAGCTCGAGGCGCGCCACATGCCGACCGAGCTCGCGCTGCTGCCGTTCATCGAATCCGCCTACAACCCGCAGGCGCTGTCGGTCGCGAAGGCGGCCGGCATGTGGCAGTTCATGCCGGGCACGGGCCGCACGTACAACCTGAAGCGCAACATGTGGCAGGACGAGCGCCGCGACGTGCTGGCGTCGACGAGCGCCGCGCTCGATTACCTGTCGCGCCTGCACGACATGTTCGGCGACTGGTATCTGGCGCTGGCCGCGTACAACTGGGGCGAGGGCAACGTGCAGCGCGCGATCGCGCGCAACCAGGCGGCCGGCCTGCCGACCGACTACCAGAACCTGCGGATGCCGAACGAGACGCGCAACTACGTGCCGAAGCTGCAGGCGGTGAAGAACATCATCGCCAATCCGCAGCAATTCGGTCTCGCGCTGCCGGACATTCCGAACCACCCGTACTTCGTGACCGTCACCACGTCGCGCGACATCGACGTGGCGGTGGCCGCCAAGCTCGCCAATCTGTCGCTCGACGAATTCCGCTCGCTGAACCCGTCGTTCTCGAAGCCGGTCATTCTCGGCGCGACCGAGCCGCAGATCCTGCTGCCGTTCGACAACGCGGCGGCGTTCGAGAAGAGCCTGAAGGCGTACAACGGTCAGCTGTCGTCGTGGACCACCTACACGGTCAGCGAACGCGCGCGGCCGGCTGCGATCGCCGAGAAGATCGGCGTCGACCCCGATACGCTGATGTCGGTAAACAAGATTCCGGCCGGCATGCGCCTGAAGCCGGGCTCGACGATCGTCGTGCCGCGCGGCGACGACGATGACGAGGACATCAGCGCCGACGTCGCCGAGAACGGCGTGCTGGCGATGGAACCCGACGTGCCCGACACGCGCAAGATGCTGATCCGCGTGCGCCGCAAGCAGTCGATGGCCGCGCTCGCCGGCCGCTACGGCGTGTCGGTCGGCCAGCTGAAGGCGTGGAATCGCACGCATCGCGACATCGCGATGCCGGGTCAGGCGCTGGTGCTGCACGTGCCGGTCGGCCGCGCGGTGCCGGCCGAGCCGGGCCCGGAGCGGATCGCGACGTCGGCGGCGGGCGCGCACATCGAGCGCGCGAGCCTGTCGGTGGGCGGCAAGTCGCGCGGCGGCAAGCATGCCGCGGCGAAACCAGCTGCGCATGCGGCGAAGGCGGCGCCCGCGAAGGCAGCGCCGAAGGCCGCCGCGCACAAGGGCAAGAAGAAGTAACCCACGCGGCCGCGCGCGCAGCGCGCTGGCCGGGTCGGGCGGCGCGATTGCGCGACGATCCGACACGAAGCGACGCCGTCACCGAGGTGACGGCGTTTTCGTTTGTGCGCGGCGGCGGGCGGGCGCTTCGCGCGGCAACCCGCGGCAACCGGTTGCGAGGAGAGGGCGATGTCGGCGGTGCAGATCAGGGTGCTCGCGCTGTTTGCGCTCGGCTATTTCGTGTCGTACGTGTTTCGCGGCGTCAATCTCGGCTTCGCGCCGTTCGTCACGCACGAGCTCGGGCTGTCGGCGGCCGATCTCGGGCTGCTCACCAGTCTCTATTTTCTCGGCTTCGCCGGCGCGCAGGTTCCGGCCGGCGTGCTGCTCGACCATTTCGGCCCGCGCCGCGTGGCGGCCGGGATGTTGCTGTTCGCGGCCGCCGGCGCGGCCGTGTTCGGCACAGCGCATGGTCTGGGTACGATGATGGTCGGCCGGCTGCTGATCGGCGTCGGCGTGTCGGTGTGTCTCGGTGCGGCCTTCAAGGCGCTCGCGCAGCATTTCCCGGTCAGCCGGCTGCCGCTCGTCAACGGGCTCGTGATGGCCGTCGGCGGCCTCGGCGGCGTCGCGGTGGGTTCGCCGCTCACCTGGCTGCTCGGTCTGACGAGCTGGCGCGCGATCTGCGGCGGGCTCGCGGCGCTGACGATCGTCGTCGCGGCCGCGATCGGCTGCGGCGCACCCGAGACCGCGCAGCCGCGCCACCAGGGCGGGCTCGTCAGCCAGTTCAAGGGCACGTGGCACATCCTCGCCAGTCGAGCGTTCTGGAAGATCTCGTCGTTCTCGATCGTCACGCAGGGCGTGTTCTACGCGATGCAGTCGCTGTGGGTCGGCCCGTATCTGCGCGATGTCGGGGGATTCGACGCGCAGCACGCGGCGCGGCTGGTGTCGGTGCTGGGCTTCGCGATGATGGCGGGGTGTGTCGGCTTCGGCGCGGCGGCGCGCGCGCTCGAGCGACGCGGCGTGTCGGTCCATGCGTTCTGCAGTGTCGGGATGGCGCTGTTCGTGGCGACGCAGGTCGCGATCGTCGCGCGTGCACCGCTGCCGCCCGCGCTGTTGTGGGCCGCCTACGGGATGTTCGGCGGCGTCGGCATCCTGACCTATGCGGTGCTCGCCGCCCATTTCCCCGCGCATCTGATCGGCCGCGCGAATACGACGCTCACGCTCGCCATCTTCGTGCTGATCTTTGCGTTCCAGATCGGGATCGGTGTCGTGCTGTCGCGCTGGCCGGCAACCGACGGCCATTATCCGGCGAGCGCGCATGCGACGGCGTGGGGCGTGCTGCTCGCGCTGCAGCTCGCGAGCGCGGCGTGGTCCGCATGGCCCGCGCGCAGTGCTGGCAAGCGGGCCGATCCGGCAGTACGCTGAAGGGTGATGCGGCGGCGCAAACGGGGCCGCAGCAGCGGAGGCCACGGGCCGGCGATGGATGCGGCACGCGGCGCGCACGATCGGGCGCCCATGCCGATTGAAAATTAGGCCATTTTCGGACTATAATTTGAAAGTTTGTGCTGATCAACCTCGCACCCTAGCGCCTACCTCATTCACCCCGTTCATCCGCCGCACGCCGCCTGTCGGGCGATGCCGCGAAGCCTCGTGCGCGCTGCGCCGGCTTCGCGTGTCGACCACCCAGGGGCGTCAAGCCAGCGACCGACGCGCGTCCACGCAGCGCGGCGCTCGCGCGGCCGGGTAGACAGGTCGGCAGCAGGGTGTTCCCCAAGGAGCCTCCCGTGTTGCCGTCTTTTTCCCCCGCCTTGCTTGCACTCGCCGACGGCACGGTCTTTCGTGGTTATTCGATCGGGGCCGAAGGCCATACGATCGGTGAAGTCGTGTTCAACACCGCGATTACCGGCTATCAGGAAATCCTGACTGATCCGAGTTACGCGCGCCAGATCGTCACGCTCACCTACCCGCATATCGGCAACGTCGGTGTCAACGCCGAAGACGTCGAAGCCACGAAAGTCCATGCCGCCGGACTGATCATCCGCGATCTGCCGACGCGCGCCTCGAACTTCCGCAAGGAGCGCACGCTCGGCGATTACCTGCGCGACGAAGGCGTCGTCGCAATCGCCGGCATCGATACGCGCAAGCTGACGCGCATCCTGCGCGACAAGGGCGCGCAGAACGGCTGCATCCTCGCCGGCTCGGACGACGAAGCAAAGGCCGTCGAACTCGCGCGCTCGTTCCCCGGCCTGGCCGGCATGGACCTCGCGAAGGTCGTGTCGACCGCCAAGCCGTTCGAATGGAAGCAGACCGAATGGCGTCTCGGCAGCGGCTACGGCATGCAGCAGGCGCCGAAGTACCGCGTGGTCGCCTATGACTTCGGCGTCAAGTACAACATCCTGCGCATGCTCGCCGAGCGCGGCTGCCACGTGACGGTGCTGCCGGCCCAGGCGAGCGCCGCCGACGCACTCGCGCTGAATCCGGACGGCATCTTCCTGTCGAACGGCCCCGGCGATCCGGAGCCGTGCGACTACGCGATCGCGGCGGCCAGGGAATTCATCGAGCGCGGCGTGCCGACCTTCGGCATCTGCCTCGGCCATCAGATCATGGGCCTCGCGGTCGGCGCGAAGACGCTGAAGATGAAGACGGGCCACCACGGCGCGAACCACCCGGTGAAGGATCTCGGCGACGGTCGCGTGGTGATCACGTCGCAGAACCACGGCTTCGCGGTCGATGCGGATTCGCTGCCCGCGAACGCGCGCGTGACCCACGTGTCGCTGTTCGACGGCACGCTGCAGGGCTTCGAGCTGACCGACAAGCCGGCGTTCTGCTTCCAGGGCCACCCGGAAGCGTCGCCCGGCCCGCACGACATCGCGTACCTGTTCGACCGTTTCACCGCACTGATGGACGCGGCGAAGCAGCGCAGCGCCTGACGCGATAGAAGCAACCGAAGCAAACGAAGAACGGGAGAGTCGCATCATGTTCGGCCACGCACTCGGCATCACCGATATCTGGACCTACGTGTTCGGCGTGGTGTTCATCATCCTGCTGCCGGGGCCGAACTCGATGTACGTGCTGTCGCTCGCCGCGCAGCGCGGCGTGAAGGCCGGCTATCGCGCGGCCTGCGGCGTGTTCGTCGGCGACACGGTGCTGATGGTGCTGTCGGCCGCCGGCGTCGCGTCGCTGCTGAAGGCGAACCCGCTGCTGTTCTCGGTCGTCAAGTACGGCGGCGCCGCGTATCTGCTGTACATCGGCGCCGGGATGCTGCGCAGCGCGTGGCGCAAGCTGCGTGCGGGCGCGGCCGACACGACCGACGCGCCGCAGCCGCCCGCCGGCGAGCGCTCGTTCGACACGCCGTTTCGCAAGGCGCTGGTCGTGAGCCTGCTGAACCCGAAGGCGATCCTGTTCTTCATCTCGTTCTTCATCCAGTTCGTCGACCCGGCATTCCCGCATCCCGCGCTGTCGTTCGTCGTGCTCGGGGCGATCGCGCAAAGCGCGAGCTTCCTGTACCTGAGCACGCTGATCTTCGCGGGCGCACGGCTCGCCGAGCATTTCCGTCGTCGCCGCAAGCTCGCGGCCGGCGCGGCGAGCAGCGTGGGCGGCCTGTTCATCGGTTTCTCGGTCAAGCTCGCGCTTGCCACCATGAGCTGAGCGCGGCCCGCCGACCCACGACAAAGATTACTTACTGAATTCACAAGCCATGCCAAAACGCACAGACATCAAAAGCATCCTCATCATCGGCGCCGGCCCGATCATCATCGGCCAGGCGTGCGAGTTCGACTACTCGGGCGCACAGGCATGCAAGGCGCTGCGTGAGGAGGGCTACAAGGTCGTTCTCGTCAACAGCAACCCGGCGACGATCATGACCGACCCGAACACGGCCGACGTCACGTACATCGAGCCGATCACGTGGGAAGTCGTCGCCCGCATCATCGAGAAGGAGCGCCCCGACGCGATCCTGCCGACGATGGGCGGCCAGACCGCGCTGAACTGCGCGCTCGACCTGCATCACCACGGCGTGCTCGAGAAGTTCGGCGTCGAGCTGATCGGCGCGTCGCCGGAAGCGATCGACAAGGCCGAAGACCGCCAGAAGTTCAAGGAAGCGATGACCAAGATCGGGCTCGGCTCCGCGAAGTCGGGCATCGCGCACTCGATGGAAGAAGCGACGAAGGTGCACGCCGAGATCATGGCGGAGACGGGCGGCAGCGGCTACCCGGTCGTGATCCGTCCGTCGTTCACGCTCGGCGGCTCGGGCGGCGGCATCGCGTACAACCGCGAGGAATTCGAGGAGATCTGCAAGCGCGGCCTCGACCTGTCGCCGACGCGCGAGCTGCTGATCGAAGAGTCGCTGCTCGGCTGGAAGGAATACGAGATGGAAGTCGTGCGCGACCGCGCCGACAACTGCATCATCGTGTGCTCGATCGAAAACCTCGACCCGATGGGCGTGCATACCGGCGACTCGATCACGGTCGCGCCGGCGCAGACGCTGACCGACAAGGAATACCAGATCCTGCGTAACGCATCGCTCGCGGTGCTGCGCGAGATCGGCGTCGATACGGGCGGCTCGAACGTGCAGTTCTCGATCAACCCGAAGGACGGCCGCATGGTCGTCATCGAGATGAACCCGCGCGTGTCGCGTTCGTCGGCGCTCGCGTCGAAGGCGACCGGCTTCCCGATCGCGAAGGTCGCGGCGAAGCTGGCGGTCGGCTACACGCTCGACGAGCTGAAGAACGAAATCACCGGCGGCCAGACGCCGGCGTCGTTCGAGCCGACGATCGACTACGTCGTCACGAAGATCCCGCGTTTCGCGTTCGAGAAGTTCCGTGAGGCCGATTCGCGCCTGACCACGCAGATGAAGTCGGTCGGCGAAGTGATGGCGATCGGTCGCACGTTCCAGGAGTCGTTCCAGAAGGCGCTGCGCGGCCTCGAAGTCGGCGTCGACGGGCTCGACGAGAAGTCGACCGACCGCGACGAGATCGCGATCCAGATCCACGAGCCGGGCCCGGATCGGATCTGGTACGTCGGCGACGCGTTCCGCATCGGCATGACGGCCGAAGAGATCTTCGCTGAAACGTCGATCGATCCGTGGTTCCTCGCGCAGATCGAGCAGATCATCCTGAAGGAAAAGGCGCTGTCGGGCCGCACGCTCGCGTCGCTGACGTTCGACGAGCTGCGCTTCCTGAAGCAGAGCGGCTTCTCGGACCGCCGCCTCGCGAAGCTGCTCGGCGCGACGCCGGAAGACGTGCGCCGCCGCCGCGTGGAGCTGAACGTGCGCCCGGTCTACAAGCGCGTCGACACCTGCGCGGCCGAGTTCGCGACCAAGACGGCCTACATGTACTCGACCTACGAGGAAGAGTGCGAGGCGCAGCCGACCACCAACAAGAAGATCATGGTGCTGGGCGGCGGCCCGAACCGGATCGGCCAGGGCATCGAGTTCGACTACTGCTGCGTGCACGCGGCGCTCGCGATGCGCGAGGACGGTTACGAAACGATCATGGTCAACTGCAACCCGGAAACGGTGTCGACCGACTACGACACGTCCGACCGCCTGTACTTCGAGCCGCTGACGCTGGAAGACGTGCTCGAGATCGTCGACAAGGAAAAGCCGGTCGGCGTGATCGTGCAGTACGGCGGCCAGACGCCGCTGAAGCTCGCGCTCGACCTCGAGGCGCACGGCGTGCCGATCGTCGGCACGTCGCCGGACATGATCGACGCGGCCGAAGACCGCGAGCGCTTCCAGAAGCTGCTGCAGGACCTCGGCCTGCGCCAGCCGCCGAACCGCACGGCCCGCGCCGAAGAAGAGGCGCTCGCGCTGGCGGCCGAAATCGGCTATCCGCTGGTCGTGCGCCCGTCGTACGTGCTGGGCGGCCGCGCGATGGAAATCGTGCACGAGCCGCGCGACCTCGAGCGCTACATGCGCGAGGCCGTGAAGGTGTCGAACGATTCGCCGGTGCTGCTCGACCGCTTCCTGAACGACGCGATCGAATGCGACGTCGACTGCATCTGCGACGGCGAAGCGGTGTTCATCGGCGGCGTGATGGAGCACATCGAGCAGGCGGGCGTCCACTCGGGCGACTCGGCATGCTCGCTGCCGCCGTACTCGCTGTCGAAGGAAACCGTGGCCGAGCTGAAGCGCCAGACCGGCGCGATGGCCAAGGCGCTGAACGTGGTCGGCCTGATGAACGTGCAGTTCGCGATCCAGCAGGTGCCGCAGGCGGACGGTTCGAAGCAGGACGTCATCTACGTGCTCGAAGTGAACCCGCGCGCGTCGCGCACGGTGCCGTACGTGTCGAAGGCGACCAGCCTGCCGCTCGCGAAGATCGCGGCGCGCGCGATGGTCGGCCAGAAGCTCGCGCAGCAGGGCGTGACGAAGGAAGTCGAGCCGCCGTACTTCAGCGTGAAGGAAGCGGTGTTCCCGTTCGTCAAGTTCCCGACCGTCGACCCGGTCCTCGGGCCGGAAATGCGTTCGACCGGCGAAGTGATGGGCGTCGGCCGCACGTTCGGCGAGGCGCTGTTCAAGTCGCAGCTCGCGGCCGGCTCGCGCCTGCCGGAGTCGGGCACGGTGCTGCTGACCGTGATGGATGCGGACAAGCCGAAGGCCGTCGAAGTCGCACGCATGCTGCACGACCTCGGCTACCTGATCGTCGCGACCAAGGGCACTGCCGCCGCGATCGAAGCGGCCGGCGTGCCGGTGAAGGTCGTGAACAAGGTGAAGGACGGTCGTCCGCACATCGTCGACATGATCAAGAACGGCGAGATCGCACTCGTCTTCACGACGGTCGACGAGACGCGTCAGGCGATCGCCGATTCGCGCTCGATCCGCATGAGCGCGCAGGCGCACAAGGTCACGTACTACACGACGATGTCGGGCGCGCGCGCGGCGGTGGAAGGCCTGCGCTACCTGAAGGATCTGGAAGTCTATGATTTACAAGGTCTTCACGCTCGCCTAAACTAAGCGTTCAGTTACCTGTCGAAGCAACACGTGCCGCGGTTAAGCGGTGTTTCCGGTTCGCCGGAAACGCGCTTAATCGCGGTGATTTTTTTTATAGCCGTTTTTAGCGATTGACCCGTTTATGAGCACCATTCCGTTGACAAAGCGTGGCGCAGAGCAACTGCGCGATGAATTGCAGCGCCTCAAGTCCGTCGAGCGGCCGGCCGTGATCAATGCGATCGCCGAGGCCCGCGCACAGGGCGATCTGTCCGAAAACGCCGAATACGACGCCGCGAAGGAAAAGCAGGGCTTCATCGAGGGCCGCATCGCGGAAATCGAATCGAAGCTGTCCGCCGCGCAGGTCATCGATCCCACCGTGCTCGACGCCGAAGGCCGCGTGGTGTTCGCGTCGACCGTCGAACTCGAGGATCTCGAGTCGGGCGACACCGTCAAGTACCAGATCGTTGGCGACGACGAAGCCGACATCGATCACGGCCTGATTTCGGTCAGCTCGCCGATCGCACGTGCGCTGATCGGCAAGAGCGAAGGCGACGTCGCGGCCGTGCAGGCGCCGGGCGGCGTGCGCGAATACGAGATCATCTCGGTCAGTTACATCTGAAGCGGGGCAACGTGATGCCGCATCGCGTGTTCCGTCTGTTGTCGGCCGTATGGGTCGGCAGCCTGCTGACGATCGGGTATGCGGTCGCACCCGTGCTGTTCAGGACGCTGGAGCGGATGACGGCCGGTTCGGTCGCCGCCCAGCTGTTTCGTATCGAGGCGATTCTCGGTGTCGTGTGCGGCGTGTTGCTGCTCGCGCTGTCGAACCAGCAGGTGCGGCGCGGCAGCGGCGATTATCGGCGCGTGCGCTGGATCGTCGCCGCGATGATCGCGTGCGTGCTGATCGGCTATTTTGCGCTGCAGCCGTTCATGAATGCGCTGCGGGTGGCCGCGATGGATGCGGGCACCGATATCGCGAACTCGCCGTACGCGAGCCGCTTCGGGATGCTGCACGGCGTCTCGAGCCTGTTCTATCTGGTCGAGAGCGTGCTGGGGCTGATGCTGATCTGGCGTTTGCCGGCGCGCGACGCGTAAGCGACCAAATGACCAAACGGCCGGCGCGACACGGGACGCCCCGTGCCGCGCGCCCGTGTTACTTGCCCTGGTGCGGCCGCTTCGTGCTGGCCTGACGCTTTTTCGCACGCTTCACGGTGCCGCCCGCGGTCACGCGCTCGTTGCCGCGCACGAGGACCTTGACCGGCTTCGGGCGACGTACGGGGCTCGCGTTCGGCGACACCTTGACGACCTTCACGGTGCGCGGCGCACGGCCTTTGCGATCCTCGGCGGCTTCGGCTGCGCTCGGCAGCGCGCCGGCGCGGCGGCGGGACGGAGCGGCGACGGGCGCCTCGGGCTTCCAGATCACCAGCAGCTTGCCGATGTGCTGGATCGGCGCCGCGTTCAGGCGATCGCAGATCTCGTCGTAAATCGCGACGCGCTCGTCGCGCTCGTCGCCGAACACGCGGATCTTGATCAGCTGGTGGGCGGCAAGGTGGACCTTGATTTCCTTCAGCACGGCGTCGGTGAGCCCCTCGGCGCCGATCAGCACGACGGGCTTGAGCGCATGGGCCTGGGAGCGCAGCGCGGAGCGCTCGGCGGGGGAAAGCGAAAGGGCGGGCATGGAAATGTCGAAATCTAAATAAGGGCGCGCTGCATCAGATGCGAACGCGGTAAGTTACCGCGTCAGCCGCGCGCCGAAACCACGTAAAATCGCGGCTTGGGCCCCGAAAGGGGCCGCAGCCGCGCGAATAAGACGCGTATTATCCGCCAAAAGCCCGGCTTCACGAAGCAAATAGCAGCAATCACTCTCTCGAATGGCAAAAAACCGCTTTAACCAGCACTGGCTGCACGATCACATCAACGACCCGTACGTCAAAATGGCGCAGCGGGAGGGCTATCGCGCGCGCGCGGCGTACAAGCTCAAGGAAATCGACGAGCAGGACAAGCTGATCCGTCCGGGTCAGGTGATCGTCGATCTCGGCGCCGCGCCCGGCAGCTGGAGCCAGTACGCGCGCAACAAGCTCGCGCAGGGCAAGCAGCGCGACGCGCAGCGCGAAGGCGGCATCGACGGCACGATCATCGCGCTCGACCTCCTGCCGATGGAGCCCATCGCCGACGTGCACTTCCTGCAGGGCGACTTCCGCGAGGACGACGTGCTGCATCAGCTCGAAGGCGTGCTCGAAGGTCGGCCGGTGGATCTTGTTATTTCCGACATGGCCCCCAACCTGTCCGGAGTGGCGTCGGCAGACGCCGCGCGCATCGAGCACATCTGCGATCTGGCGCTCGAGTTCGCGCAGAATCACCTGAAGCCGGAGGGCGCGCTGCTCGTGAAGTGTTTCCACGGCAGCGGCTACAGCCAGATCGTCGAAAAGTTCAAACAGCAGTTTAAGGTCGTCGCACCACGCAAACCCAAGGCGTCTCGCGACAAATCGTCCGAAACGTTCATTTTGGGTCGGCAGCTCAAGCATCCGCGGTGACGCGGAGCGGGATGCCGCAAACGGGCTCCGGCCCTTGCCAGACAAGCGCAGCGCTATCGTGGCGTTTGTCAATGCTTATGGCAGGGGTGGTCGGACTGGATTAGAATGACCGAGGAGCGCCGCAAGGAAAATGTAGGCGCTCGTCTACGAGTGAAGGAGTGGTGCTTTGAACAACAATATGTTTTCGAAGGCAGCAGTGTGGCTGGTGATTGCACTGGTGCTGTTTACAGTGTTCAAGCAGTTCGACAAGCCCCGCGTCCAGGAAGGTGTGTCCTATTCGCAGTTCATGGACGACGCCAAGAACGGCAAGGTCAAGAACGTCGTCGTGCAGGGGCGCAACCTCACCGTCACTCCGGCTGATGGCCAGAAATACCAGATCGTGTCGCCCGGCGACATCTGGATGGTCGGCGATCTGATGAAGTACGGCGTGCAGGTCAGCGGCAAGGCCGACGACGAGCCCAATGCGCTGATGTCCGCGCTGTATTACCTCGGGCCGACGATCCTCATCATCGTGTTCTGGTTCTACATGATGAGACAGATGCAGGGAGGCGGCAAAGGCGGCGCATTCTCGTTCGGGAAATCGCGCGCGCGTCTGATCGACGAGAACAACAACGCAGTCAACTTCTCCGACGTCGCGGGCTGCGACGAAGCGAAGGAAGAGGTGTCCGAGCTCGTCGACTTCCTGCGCGACCCGCAGAAATTCCAGAAGCTGGGCGGCCGCATTCCGCGCGGCGTGCTGCTGGTCGGCCCTCCGGGTACCGGCAAGACGCTGCTCGCCCGCGCGATCGCCGGTGAAGCGAAGGTGCCGTTCTTCAGCATCTCCGGTTCCGACTTCGTCGAAATGTTCGTCGGCGTGGGCGCGGCCCGCGTGCGCGACATGTTCGAGCAGGCGAAGAAGCACGCACCGTGCATCGTGTTCATCGACGAAATCGACGCGGTCGGTCGCCATCGCGGCGCCGGCATGGGCGGCGGCAACGACGAACGCGAGCAGACGCTGAACCAGATGCTGGTCGAGATGGACGGCTTCGAGGCGAACTCGGGCGTGATCGTGATCGCCGCGACGAACCGCTCCGACGTGCTCGACAAGGCGCTGCTGCGCCCGGGCCGTTTCGACCGTCAGGTCTATGTCGGGCTGCCGGACATCCGCGGCCGCGAGCAGATCATGCGCGTGCACCTGCGCAAGGTGCCGATCGCCAACGACGTCGACGCAGCCGTCATCGCACGCGGCACGCCGGGCTTCTCGGGCGCCGACCTCGCGAACCTCGTCAACGAAGCGGCGCTGTTCGCCGCACGCCGCGGCAAGCGGATCGTCGAAATGCAGGATTTCGAGGACGCGAAGGACAAGATCTTCATGGGTCCGGAGCGCAAGTCGGCCGTCATTCGCGAGGAAGCGAAGCGGGCGACGGCTTATCACGAGTCGGGCCATGCGGTCATCGCCAAGCTGCTGCCGAAGGCCGACCCGGTGCACAAGGTCACGATCATCCCGCGCGGTCGCGCGCTGGGCGTCACGTGGCAGCTGCCGGAGCATGACAACGAAACGTACTCGAAGGATTATCTGCTCGACCGTCTGGCGATCCTGTTCGGCGGCCGCGTGGCCGAGGAGCTGTTCTTGAACCTGATCAGCACCGGCGCGTCGGACGACTTCAACAAGGCGACGCAGACGGCGCGCGCGATGGTCGCCCGGTTCGGGATGACCGATGCGCTCGGGCCGATGGTCTACGTCGACGACGAGAGCGACAACGGCCCGTTCGGGCGCGGCTTCACGCGCACGATCTCGGAAGCGACGCAACAGAAGGTCGACGGCGAAATCCGCCGCGTGCTCGACGAGCAGTACAACCTCGCGCGGCGCCTGCTCGAAGAGAACCGCGACAAGGTCGAGGCAATGACGGCCGCGCTGATGGAGTGGGAAACGATCGACGCCGATCAGATCAACGACATCATGGAAGGGCGCCCGCCGCGCTCGCCGAAGAGTTCGCCGGCGGTCGGCGGCGACTCGTCGGGCGGCGGCACGACCGCCGAGGTGAAGACCGGCAACGCGCCGGCGCCGGCTTCCCCGGCCTGACCTTCGTAGTAGTTCCGTTCACGGGCTGGTGTGGCTTCACACCGGCCCGTTTTGCATTCATCAACGCATCCCTCCCGTGTCCGAATCCGCAGTCAGCGTATCCGCTCCCGCGCCGCTCCAGTGCGGCCGCTTCTCGCTCACCTTCGAGCGCCCGCTCGTGATGGGCATCCTCAACGCCACACCCGATTCGTTCTCCGACGGCGGCCGCTTCCTCGCGCGCGACGATGCGTTGCGCCAGGCCGAGCGGATGATGGCCGACGGTGTCGATCTGATCGACATCGGCGGCGAATCGACGCGCCCCGGCGCGCCGCCCGTGCCGCTCGACGAGGAGCTCGCGCGCGTGATCCCGCTCGTCGAAGCGTTGCGCCCGCTCGACGTGCCGCTGTCGATCGACACGTACAAACCGGCGGTGATGCGCGCGGCGCTCGAGGCCGGCGCCGACCTGATCAACGACATCTGGGGGTTCCGACAGCCGGGCGCGATCGACGCGGTGCGCGACGGCAATTGCGGGTTGTGCGCGATGCACATGCTCGGCGAGCCGCAGACCATGCAGGTGGGCGAGCCGGACTACGACGACGTCGTCGTCGACGTGCACGACTTTCTCGCCGCGCGCGCGCAGGCGCTGCGCGATGCGGGCATCGCGCCGCAGCGGATCTGCGTCGACCCGGGCTTCGGCTTCGGCAAGGCGGTGATCGACGACAACTACGCGCTGCTGGCCGCGTTGCCCGACACGGCGCCGCTGCGGCCCGACGGGCGCGCCTATCCGATCCTCGCGGGCATGTCGCGCAAGTCGATGCTCGGCGCGGTGATCGGCGGCAAGCCGCCGCTCGAGCGCGTCGCGGCGAGCGTGGCGGCGGCCGTGTGCGCGGTCGCACGCGGCGCCGCGATCGTGCGCGTGCACGACGTGGCCGCGACGGTCGATGCATTGAAAGTTTGGAACGCCGTGCGCGAAGCCGCGCGGCAACGATAAGTCAGTGTTCAGGAAAGACGAAGGAGGAAGGTTCGCATGGGACGTCGATATTTCGGCACGGACGGCATTCGTGGGACGGTCGGCGATACGCCGATCACGCCCGATTTCGTGTTGCGTCTCGGCTATGCCGCGGGCAAGGTGCTGGCCGGTGCCGCGGACGGCGCGACGGGCGCGCGACCGACGGTGCTGATCGGCAAGGACACGCGCGTGTCGGGCTACATGCTCGAGGCGGCGCTCGAGGCCGGCTTCTCGGCGGCGGGCGTCGACGTGATGCTGGCCGGCCCGATGCCGACGCCGGGTGTCGCATATCTGACGCGCGCGCTGCGGCTGTCGGCCGGCGTCGTGATCAGCGCTTCGCACAACCCGTATCAGGACAACGGCATCAAGTTCTTCTCGGCCGACGGCAACAAGCTGCCCGACGAAACCGAGGCCGAGATCGAAGCCTGGCTCGACAAGCCGCTCGAATGCGCATCGTCGGACCGGCTCGGCAAGGCGCGCCGGCTCGACGACGCGGCCGGCCGCTACATCGAGTTCTGCAAGAGCACGTTCCCGGCCGCCTACGATCTGCGCGGGCTGAAGCTCGTGATCGACTGCGCGCACGGCGCCGCCTACCAGATCGCGCCGCACGTGTTCCACGAACTCGGCGCGGACGTGATCCCGATCGGCGTCGCGCCGAACGGCTTCAACATCAACGACGGCGTCGGCGCGACGGCGCCCGACGCGCTGGTGCGCGCGGTGCGCGCGAACCATGCCGATCTCGGCATCGCGCTCGACGGCGATGCGGACCGCCTGCAGGTCGTCGATTCGAGCGGCCGGCTGTTCAACGGCGACGAGCTGCTCTACGTGCTCGTTAAGGACCGCATCGCGACGGCCGGCAAGGTCGAGGGCGCGGTCGGCACGCTGATGACGAACCTCGCGGTCGAGGTCGCGCTGCAGCGCGAAGGCGTCGAATTCGTGCGGGCGGCGGTCGGCGACCGCTATGTGCTCGAACAGCTGCGCGAGCGCGGCTGGCAGCTCGGCGCTGAAGGCTCGGGCCACATCCTGTCGCTCGACCGTCATTCGACCGGCGACGGCATCGTGTCGGCGCTGCTGGTGCTGGCCGCGCTCAAGCGCAGCGGCCGCACGCTCGCGCAGATGCTCGACGGCGTCACGCTGTTCCCGCAGAAGCTGATCAACGTGCGGATGAAGCCGGGCGCCGACTGGAAGGGCAGCGCATCGATCCGCGCCGCGATCGACGCGGCCGAGAGCGCACTGGCGGGCCATGGCCGCGTGCTGATCCGCGCCTCGGGTACCGAGCCGGTGCTGCGCGTGATGGTCGAGGCGCAGCAGGCGGCCGACGCGACGCGCCACGCGGAAGCGATCGCGGACGCCGTGCGCGAAGCGACGAGCTGAGCGAGGCGGGCGGCCGGCACGCGTGACGATTCGATCGCGCATGCCGGCTGAACGATGGCCGAGCTACCGTGAGCGTCGTCAATTCGTCAGACGCAAAGGTTTGCGCTAATAAATAGAGGACGCTCTCGATGGCGTCCTTCGTACTCGATGAAGTCTTCTGCGCCCAACCGGAAGACGAGCGCGCACCGGGCGGTGCGCGATGCGGGAAGCGGCGCGCCCTGCGCCGCACACTGCCCGAAACGGGGCGCGGCCACTCCGCGCAACGGGCAATTCTTGCCGCTTTTCCCAGCGCGCCGCGCGCGTACACGGGCTCGCGCTTCACCGAATATCACCTTTCAAGCAGTCATGTTACTGTCACGCCAGTTTCATTCATTGTCACATTACCGTCATGAGGAGCCCCTAACCTTCGCGGTGCCGTAGTCATCCGCTCACACACTGGAGGTCTCATGAAATTGATGCAAACCGCGATTGCTGGCCTGGCTGGCGCACTTTTCGCAGTTGCTGCGCACGCTGCCGACATCACGGGCGCAGGCAGCACGTTCGCTATGCCGATCTATACGAAATGGGCTGCCGACTACCAGCAGTCGGGCGGCGCGAAGGTGAACTACCAAGGTATCGGCTCGTCGGGCGGCCTGAAGCAGATCATCGCGAAGACGGTCGATTTTGCCGGCTCGGACGCTCCGCTGAAGGATGAAGACCTCGCGAAGGACGGCCTGTTCCAGTTCCCGACGGTGGTCGGCGGCGTGGTGCCGGTCGTCAACGTGCCGGGCGTGAAGGCCGGCGAACTGACGCTGTCGGGCCCGGTGCTCGGCGACATCTACCTCGGCAAGATCAAGAAGTGGAACGACCCGGCGATCGCCGCGCTGAACCCGAAGGTCAAGCTGCCGGATACGGACATCGCGGTCGTGCGCCGCGCCGACGGCTCGGGCACGAGCTTCATCTGGACGAACTACCTGTCGAAGGTCAACGACGAGTGGAAGTCGAAGATCGGCGAAGGCACGACGGTCAACTGGCCGACGGGCACGGGCGGCAAGGGTAACGACGGCGTCGCGGCGTTCGTGCAGCGCCTGCCGGGCGCGATCGGCTACGTCGAATGGGCGTACGCGAAGAAGAACAACATGATCTACACCGCCCTGAAGAACTCGACGGGCACGGTGGTCGAGCCGAAGACGGAAACGTTCAAAGCCGCTGCAGCCGGCGCGAACTGGTCGAAGTCGTTCTACCAGATCCTGACGAACCAGCCGGGCAAGGAAGCATGGCCGGTCGTCGGCGCGACGTTCGTGCTGCTGCACGCGAAGCAGGACAAGCCGGAGCAGGGCGCCGAAACGCTGAAGTTCTTCAGCTGGGCGTTCAAGAACGGCGAGAAGGCAGCGGACAGCCTCGACTACATCTCGCTGCCGCCGGCAGTCGAAGCGGAAATCCGCAAGCAGTGGAAGACCAAGGTGACGGACGCAGCGGGCAAGCCGGTCGCCACCGAGTAAGCAGCAGAGCGGTTCGCTGCCCGGCCGTGCCGGCCGGGCAGTGCGTGCGGTAAGGCCGGGCGTCACGGCGCCCGGCGATCCACAACAGGCACCCAATGTCTGACACTTCCTATACGTCCTTCCGGTCCCCCGATGCCGCGCAGCAACGCGCGCCCGGCCGCCTCGGAGACGTTCTGTTCGGCGGCCTCGCATGGCTTGCCGCGATCGTGACCCTGCTGCTGCTGGGCGGGATCATCGTTTCCCTGATCTTTGCGTCGCTGCCGACCATCGAGAAGTTCGGCTTCGGCTTTTTGTGGCAATCCGAGTGGGATCCGAACTCGGATGTGTTCGGCGCCCTCGTGCCCATCTACGGCACGATCGTGACGTCGATCATCGCCCTCGTCATCGCGGTGCCGGTCAGCTTCGGCATCGCGCTGTTCCTCACCGAGCTGTCGCCCGTGTGGCTGCGCCGCCCGCTCGGCATCGCGATCGAGCTGCTCGCCGCGATCCCGTCGATCGTCTACGGGATGTGGGGCCTGCTCATATTCGCGCCGATCTTCGCGGAATACTTCCAGAAGCCGATCGGCCGCCTGTTCAAGGACGTGTGGGTGCTCGGCCCGCTGACGTCCGGCCCGCCGATCGGGATCGGCATCCTCGCGGCCGGCGTGATCCTCGCGATCATGATCATCCCGTACATCGCGTCGGTGATGCGCGACGTGTTCGAAGTCACGCCCGTGCTGCTGAAGGAATCGGCCTACGGGATCGGCTGCACGACCTGGGAAGTGATGTGGAAGGTCGTGCTGCCCTATACGAAGACCGGCGTGATCGGCGGCGTGATGCTGGGCCTCGGCCGCGCGCTCGGCGAAACGATGGCCGTGACCTTCGTGATCGGCAACACGAACCTGCTCGACAGCGTGTCGCTGTTCGCGCCGGGCAACAGCATCACGTCGGCGCTCGCGAACGAATTCGCGGAAGCGCAACCGGGCCTGCATACGTCCGCGCTGATGGAACTCGGGCTGATCCTGTTCGTGATCACGTTCATCGTGCTGTCCATCTCCAAACTGCTGCTGCTTCGTCTCGAGAAGGGAGAGGGCAAGAAATGAGTCAGCCCATCATGAATTTCCCCGGCCCGGACGGCGCCGTGCTCGAAGCGATGCGCAGCCGCCTGCAGCGCAAGCGCAAGGCGATCAACGCGATCGCGCTGACCGCGTCGCTCGGCGCGATGGCGTTCGGCCTGCTGTGGCTCGTGTGGATTCTGTACACGACGGTGCACCTCGGTATCGGTGGCCTGTCGCTGCAACTGTTCACCGAATCGACGCCGGCGCCGAACACGACCGGCGGCGGTCTCGCCAACGCGATCGTCGGCAGCCTGCTGCTGTGCGGCTTCGGTACGCTGGTCGGCACGCCGATCGGCATCCTCGCGGGCGTCTATCTCGCCGAATACGGCCAGAAGAACCTGCTCGCGAGCACGATCCGCTTCATCAATGACATCCTGCTGTCGGCGCCGTCGATCGTGATCGGCCTGTTCGTGTATGCGATCGTCGTCGCGAAGTCCGGGCGCTTCTCGGGCTGGGCCGGCGTGATCGCGCTCGCGCTGCTGCAGATTCCGATCGTGATCCGCACGACCGAGAACATGCTGAAGCTGGTGCCGAACGCGCTGCGCGAAGCAGCGGTCGCGCTCGGCACGCCGAAGTGGCGCATGGTGATGAAGATCACGCTGCGCGCCTCGGTGGGCGGGATCGTGACCGGCGTGCTGCTCGCGGTCGCGCGGATCGCCGGCGAGACCGCGCCGCTGCTGTTCACCGCCCTGTCGAACCAGTTCTTCTCGTGGGACATGAGCCAGCCGATGGCCAACCTGCCCGTCACGATCTACAAGTTCGCGATGAGCCCGTTCGCGGAATGGCAATCGCTCGCGTGGGCGGGCGTGTTCCTGATTACGCTCGGTGTGCTCGGACTCAACATCCTGGCGCGCTCGATCTTCTCGAAAAAGTAACGGCGGAGCAATCCGATGAATATGGCAGAAAGCCACCTGAATCCCGTCGAGCGCACGGTTGCGCCCGCCGGCACGCAAGACACGGCAAACGACCGCCCGCTCGAGCCGTTGAACGCGAAGATCGAGGTCAACAACCTCAATTTCTTCTACAACAAGTTCCACGCGCTGAAGAACATCAACCTGCGCATTCCCGAAGGGAAGGTCACGGCGTTCATCGGCCCGTCGGGTTGCGGCAAGTCGACGCTGCTGCGCACCTTCAACAAGATGTTCGCGCTCTATCCGGAGCAGCGCGCCGAAGGCGAGATCCTGATGGACGGCGAGAACCTGCTGACCACCAAGCGCGACATTTCGCTGCTGCGTGCGCGCATCGGCATGGTGTTCCAGAAGCCGACGCCGTTCCCGATGTCGATCTACGACAACATCGCGTTCGGCGTGAAGATGTTCGAGAAGCTCACGCGCTCGGAGATGGACGACCGCGTCGAATGGGCGCTGACCAAAGCCGCGCTGTGGAGCGAGGTGAAGGACAAGCTGAACCAGAGCGGCTATGGGCTGTCCGGCGGCCAGCAGCAGCGGCTGTGCATCGCGCGCGGCATCGCGATCCGTCCGGAAGTGCTGCTGCTCGACGAGCCGTGCTCCGCGCTCGACCCGATCTCGACGGGCCGCATCGAGGAGCTGATCGCCGAGCTCAAGAGCGACTACACGGTCGTGATCGTCACGCACAACATGCAGCAGGCCGCACGCTGCTCGGACTTCACCGCGTACATGTACCTGGGCGAGCTGATCGAATTCGGCGAGACCGAGAAGATCTTCATCAAGCCGGTACGCAAGGAAACGGAAGACTACATCACCGGCCGTTTCGGCTGATGACGGAGAACAACAGCCATGTCGGATAAACATCTGTCGAGCCAGTTCGACGCGGACCTGAACGCCGTGTCGTCGAAGGTGCTGGAAATGGGCGGACTCGTCGAGTCGCAGATCGTCGGCGCGATGTACGCGCTGAACGAATTCGACCGCGAGGCGGCGGAGAAGGTCGTCACGGCCGAGGAAACGCTGAACGCGATGGAAGTCGAGATCGACCAGGAGTGCGGCAACATCATCGCGCGGAGGCAGCCTGCCGCGCGCGATCTGCGTCTTCTGATGTCGATTTCGAAAACGATTACGAACCTCGAGCGCGCCGGCGACGAAGCCGAGAAGATCGCGAAGCGCGTGCGCCGCCTGATCGACGAGCCGGCCGCGCGCGCGGTCAACATCGCCGAGATCAAGGTGTCGGGCGAGATGGCCGTGACGATCCTGCGCCGGGCGCTCGACGCGTTCGCGCGCCTCGACACGGTGGCCGCCGCGCAGATCGTCAAGGACGACAAGGAGATCGACCTGGAATTCCGTGCGTTCGTGCGCAAGCTCGTGTCGTACATGCAGGAAGATCCGCGCACGATCTCGGTCGGCCTCGAGTACCTGTTCATCGCGAAGGCCATCGAGCGCATCGGCGATCACGCGAAGAACATCGCCGAGTTCATCATCTACATCGTGAAGGGCACCGACGTGCGGCATCAGCCGCGCGACACGCTCGATCGCGAAGCCAACAGTTAATCGACTCCGTATAGGAAGAACAGAGGTGCCGATGCCCAGCAACATTCTCGTCGTCGAAGATGAGCCCGCGATTTCCGAACTGATCTCGGTGAATCTCCAGCATGCCGGTCACTGCCCGATCCGCGCCTACAACGCGGAGCAGGCGCAGAACCTGATCAGCGACGTGCTGCCCGACCTCGTGCTGCTCGACTGGATGCTGCCGGGCAAATCGGGCATCGCGTTCGCGCGCGACCTGCGCAACAACGAGCGGACCAAGCACATCCCGATCATCATGCTGACCGCGCGCGGCGACGAGCAGGACAAGGTGCTCGGCCTCGAGATCGGCGCGGACGACTACGTGACGAAGCCGTTCTCGCCGAAGGAGCTGATGGCGCGCATCAAGGCCGTGCTGCGCCGCCGTGCGCCGCAGCTGACCGAGGACGTCGTGTCGATCAACGGGCTGCGGCTCGATCCGGCCACGCACCGGGTCGCCGCGCACGGCGACGGCAGCGAGATCAAGCTCGACCTCGGCCCGACCGAATTCCGCCTGCTGCATTTCTTCATGACGCATCCGGAGCGCGTGCACAGCCGCACGCAACTGCTCGACCAGGTGTGGGGCGATCACGTGTTCGTCGAGGAGCGCACCGTCGACGTGCACATCAAGCGCTTGCGCGCGGCCTTGAAACCGGCCGGCTGCGATGCGATGATCGAGACCGTTCGCGGCAGCGGCTACCGGCTCGCGAAGCACGCGTAACGTATCCGCACGTGCCGTGTGCCACGGCATGCCGTTCATTCATTCGGGCGCTGAAACATGAACATCATCTGGGCGCGCTTTCTCGTGTCGCTCATGCTGCTCGTGCTGATCAGCGTATTGGTCGGCGTGTTCGCCGGCCCGATTGCGGGCCTCGCGTTCGCGGTCGTGATGCTGGTTGCGCAGGGCTTCTTCAGTACGTTCCACACGCAACGCCTGTGGCGTCTGCTCGATGCGCCCGTCTATGGCGAGGTGCCGAGCGCGCCGGGCATCTGGGGCGAAATCTATTACCGGCTGCACAAGCTCGCGAAGCAGTGGCATGCGCAGGTGCGCCAGGTCGAGCAGCAGCATTCGCGCTTCATCCAGGCGATCCAGGCGTCGCCGAACGGCGTCGCGATGCTCGACGATCACGACCAGATCGAATGGTGCAACGCGATCGCCGAGGTGCACTTCGGCGTCGATGCGAAACGCGACCTGCGCCAGCACATCACGAACCTCGTGCGCCATCCCGAGTTCGTCCGCTACCTGAACGGGCAGCATTACGACGAGACGCTCGTGATGCGCGGCATGGGCGAATCGCGGCAGAACGTGCTCGAAGTGCAGGTGTTTCCGTACGGCGAGAACCGCAAGCTGCTGCTCACGCAGGACATCACCGAGCTCGAGCGCACCGATGCGATGCGGCGCGACTTCGTCGCCAACGTGTCACATGAGCTGAAGACGCCGCTGACGGTGCTGTCGGGCTTCCTCGAGACGATGCGCGAGCTGCCGCTGAACGAAGACGATCGCGCGCGCTATCTCGACTTGATGGAGCAGCAGGCGTCGCGGATGCGGCATATCGTGACCGATCTGCTGGTGCTCGCGAAGCTCGAGGGCGAAAGCCGGCCGCCGACGGATCACGCGGTCGACATGCGCGCGCTGTTCGATCATCTGAAGGAGGACGCGCAGACGCTGTCGAACGGGCACCACGACATCACGTTCTCGATCGACGAGACGCTCGGCGTGACCGGCGCGCAGACCGAAGTGTTCAGCGCGTTCGCGAATCTCGTCACCAATGCGATCCGCTATACGCCGGACGGCGGCAAGATCGCCGTGTCGTGGCGGCGCGAGGGCGCACAAGGCGTGTTTTCGGTCACCGACAGCGGCTTCGGCATTCCGGCGGCCGACCTGCCGCGACTGACCGAGCGCTTCTACCGCGTCGATCGCAGCCGCTCGCGCGACACGGGCGGCACGGGGCTCGGCCTCGCGATCGTCAAGCACGTGCTGCAGCGGCACGACTCGCACCTGTACGTGCAGAGCGAGGAAGGGCGCGGCAGCACGTTCACCGCGCGGTTCCCGGCGTCGCGCGTGATCGCGATCCGGCCCGCGGCGTTCGAGGCGTGAGCGTGTAACGCGCGCGCTGGGCGCTGCATCGGCGCGCGGCCCGGAATGAAAAAAGCACAACCCGCGGGTTGTGCTTTTTCGTTTGCTGCACGGCGCGCGAGCGCGCGCACGGCGTCGCTACGAACAGAACTTCGCGAGCAGCCCGAGCTGCGCGTTGCGGACCGTCTTGCCCGCGCGCCGGCGGCGGTAGTGGCCGTCGCTCTGCATCAGCCAGGCCGACTGGTTGTCGCCGAGGCAGACCGACAGCCCTTCGGCGATCACGCGGCGCTTGAGCTTGCGCGCGCGGATCGGGAACGCGACTTCGACGCGGCGGAACAGGTTGCGGTCCATCCAGTCGGCGCTCGACAGATAGACTTCCTCGGCGCCGCCCGCATGGAAATAGTAGATGCGGTGATGTTCGAGGAAGCGGCCGACGATCGAGCGCACCGTGATGTTCTCCGACAGCCCCGGCACGCCCGGCTTCAGTGCGCACACGCCGCGCACGATCAGGTCGACCTTGACGCCGGCCTGCGACGCTTCGTACAGCGCGGCGATCACCGACGGCTCGAGCAGCGCGTTCATCTTCGCGACGATGCGGGCGCGCTTGCCGGCGCGCGCGTTGTCGATCTCCGCGCGGATCGAATCGATGATGCGCGGATGCAGCGTGAACGGCGACTGCCACAGCTCGTGCAGCGTCAGCTCGCCGCCGATGCCGGTCAGCTGCTGGAACACGTGGTGCACGTCCTCGCAGATCTTCTGGTCGGCCGTCATCAGCCCGAAGTCGGTGTAGAGGCGCGCGGTGCGCGGATGATAGTTGCCGGTGCCGAGGTGGACGTAGCGGCGCAGCGTCGCCTTGCCGCCTTCGACCACGCGCCGCACGATCAGCATCATCTTCGCGTGGCACTTGTGGCCGACCACGCCGTACACGACGTGCGCGCCGACCGCTTCGAGCTGCGACGCCCAGTTGATGTTGGTCTCCTCGTCGAAGCGCGCGAGCAGCTCGACGACGACCGTCACTTCCTTGCCGTTGCGCGCGGCTTCCATCAGTGCGTCCATCAGCGGCGAATCGGTGCCGGTGCGATAGATCGTCTGCTTGATCGCGACCACGCTCGGATCCTTCGCGGCCTGCTGCAGCAGCTCGAGCACCGGCTGGAAGCTCTCGTACGGATGGTGCAGCAGAATGTCGCCGGCGTCGATCGCGTCGAACATCGTCGGCGCGTTCGCGATTGCAGGCGGGATCGACGCGACGAACGGCGCGAATTTCAGGTCGGGACGGTCGACGAGATCGGGAATCTGCATCAGCCGCACGAGGTTCACCGAGCCTGCCACGCGGTAGCAGTCCTTGTCGCCGAGGCTGCTTTCGTCGAGCAGGCGGCGCACGATGTGCGCCGGCGTGTCGGCCGAGACTTCGAGGCGCACCGCGTTGCCGAGGTGGCGCGCGGGCAGTTCGCCTTGCAGCGCGACGCGCAGGTTGGTGATTTCGTCTTCGTCGACGAACAGCTCGCTGTTGCGGGTGATGCGGAACTGGTTGCAGCTCTTCACGACGAGCTGCGGGAACAGTTCGCCGACGAAGCGTTGCATGAACGAGCTGAGCAGCACGAAGCCGTGCTCGAAGCCCGACAGCGACTGCGGCATGCGCACCACGCGCGGCAGCGCGCGCGGCGCCTGCACGATGCCCATCACCGCCTGCCGGCCGAACGCGTCGCGGCCTTCGAGCTCGACCACGAAGTTCAGGCTCTTGTTCAGCACGCGCGGGAACGGATGCGCGGGGTCGAGGCCGATCGGCGTGAGCACCGGCAGCAGTTCGTCGAGAAAGTAGCCGCGCGCCCATTCGAGCTGCGCGTCGTTCCAGGTGTCGCTCGCGTGGAAGTAGATGCCTTCCTGTTCGAGCGCGGGCAGCACGGTTTCGTGCAGCATCGTGTACTGGCGATGCACGAGCCGCTGCGCGCGCTCGACGACGAGATCGTAAGCGTGCTGCAGCGACATGCCGTCGGGCGTCAGCGCACCGGGATTGTCGCGGATCTGTTCCTGCAGGCCCGCCATCCGCACCTCGAAGAATTCGTCGAGGTTGCTGCTGGTGATGCAGATGAAGCGCAGGCGCTCGAGCAGCGGCACTTGCGGGTCGGCGGCCTGGGCCAGCACACGCTCGTTGAAACCGAGGATGCCGAGTTCACGATTGAGTAGCGGGTAGCGAGCGGACATCGGCAGAGTAACGGATGATTCGGGCGATGATTCGAAAGGACGCTCGGAAACTCTCACGGTAGGATGACGTGCTGATGACGTTGGTTTATTGGTATCGGGAAATTCTACGCCGGAACCCGTTTCGTCTCATAAATGTTTCGGATATATGGAATCTACCTGTTTACATGCCCGTGAAGCGTGGCAATGGCAAGGGTTCCACGCTTAAAATGACGCCTTTGACAGTCGTCCAGCGGGCCTGACCGGTTGCGGTTGCCGCGGGCGTACGCGCACGGAGCCCCTTCTGATGGTTACATCCCCCCACTTGCTGGCGGCCGTCGATCTCGGCTCGAACAGCTTCCGGCTCATCGTCGGGCGCGTCGAGGAAACGTCGGCGGGCAGCCAGATCTATCCTGTCGATGCGTTGCGCGAGCCCGTTCGACTGGCCGCGGGGCTGTCGAGCGACAAGATGCTCGACCGTGCGTCGCAGGAGCGTGGCTGGGACGCGCTCAAACGGTTCGGCGAGCGCCTGCGCGATTTCCATCCCGATCATGTGCGCGCGGTGGCGACCAATACGTTGCGGGTCGCGAAGAACGCGGGCGAATTCCTCGGCGAGGCCGAGGCGGCGCTCGGATTTCCGATCGAAGTGATCGCCGGTCGCGAAGAGGCGCGGCTGATCTACGCAGGCGCTGCGCATTCGGTGCCGGCGAGCGCGGGCAAGCGGCTCGTGGTCGACATCGGCGGCGGCTCGACCGAGTTCATCATCGGCTCGCACTACACGCCGCTCGTGATGGAGAGCCTTTATATCGGCTGCGTGAGCCACAGCCGCACGTTCTTTCCGGCCGGCAACGTCGACGAATACACGATGCGACAGGCCGAGCTCGCCGCCAAGCGCGAGATCCAGATCATTTCCAGCGAGTACAAGAAGGCCGGATGGGACCAGGCGATCGGGTCGTCCGGTACCGCGCGTGCGCTCGCCGAGCTCGTCGAGGCGAACGGCTTCAACGATGCGGGCATCACGCACGGCATTTCGCGCGGCGGGCTCGAGCGCCTGAAGCGCGCGCTGATCAAGTCGGAGAACGTGAACCGGTTGAAGCTGATCGCGCTGAAGCCCGATCGCGTGCCGGTGCTCGCCGGCGGCCTCGCGATCATGCTGGCCGTGTTCGAGGAGCTTGGCGTCGACTATGTCGATACGACCGACGGCGCGCTGCGTCTCGGCGTGCTGTACGACCTGCTCGGCCGCACGCAGCACGAGGACATGCGCGCGGTGACCGTCGAGGGCTTCACGCGCCGCTACGGCGTCGATCGTGCGCAGGCCGGGCGGATCGCCGCGCTGGCCGTGCGGTTCTACGACGAACTCGAGGAAGGCGACGACGAGGCGCGCGAGGAAGGCCGGACGTTTCTGGGCTGGGCCGCTGCGCTGCACGAGATCGGGCTGTCGATCTCGCACAGTTCGTATCACAAGCATTCGGCCTATATCGCGAGCAATGCGGACATGCCGGGCTTTTCGCGTACCGATCAGGCGCGCCTCGCCGCGCTCGTGCTCGGGCATGCGGGCAAGCTCGGCAAGCTGTCGCAGGCGCGCGACGTCGAGTGGCCGCTGCTGTTCTGCCTGCGGCTCGCCGCGCTGCTGTGCCGACGCCGCACGGACGCCGGGCTGCCGGACATTTCCGTGTCGCAGATGAAGAAGGGCGGGTATGAAGTGCGCCTGCCGGGCGCATGGGTCGAGCAAAACCCGCTGACCGACTACAGCCTCAGCCAGGAAGCGGCCGAGTGGGAGAAGGTCGGTATTCCGTATCGCGTCGTCTATACCGGCGCTTGATGCGTTCGGCGTTCGGCGTTCGCGCGTGGGCGGGCGGCGCGTTTGCGCGCGCCCGGATTCTGCGCGACTCGCTCAGTCAGAGCACACGATCGCGGTCAGGAACGGAAACGCCTGCTTGACGGTGGCGTCGCTGCCTGCATTGCGCACGGCCGTCTCGACGGCGCTCTTCGTGCCGTGCACGACGACGCCATAGGCCCATTCGCCGATCGGCGTGCCGGTGCCCGAGCGGAAGATCGGGTCGTTCGCCTGGTAGCCGAGCACGACGTAGACGCCGAAGCCATAGGCGGTCAACGGATGGCTCGTCCGGAACGCGTTCACCGAATTCGGTTCGACGTGCATCGGCTGCGACTCGATGTCGCCCGCGGCGAGCAGCGGCGCGACGAACTTGTGGCCGTTCGAATGACAGTCGAGCGCGGCGTCGATCGATTTGCCGGGTGCGGCGTTGCACGATGCGGCGAACGCGAGCAGCGCGCCGAAGAGGGCGGTTTTGAAAATTGGGTCGTTCATGCGCGGTTGCGAGTTTGATCACGGATATTATCGCGTGGTGTCGCAAGATTCGTGCGTGGGCACCTCGCCAAGGTTTTGCTGATGACCCGTCACCCATTGGATAGCGCTGCGCTGACTGGCCCGTACTTATGAAGCTCTGGCTGTCCAACCTTGGGGCGGAGTGACAGGATTCCGACCCTCTGGCCCCTGAGCCCATCGCCAATAGATACAGCGCTCGATCCACGTATTTCAGTAGTTTTGCTGTCTACAGCTTTGCCAAGAAATAAGCGTGAATTGGCAAGGCTGTGCAGGGTCCAGGTTAGGACTTTGTACACGGACCTAGCCGTGTTGGAAGTGCGTGATCAGTGCCAAACCTGCTCCCGGCGAGCGTATTCCCCCGTTCATGCCGTGGGATATCTTCCTTTCTAGGGATGGCTTCTTCCTCCGCGTTGTCAGTGGCCACTTGAGCTGAACATGTACTTAGGTCGTTGGCGAAATTGCGCTTCTTCCTCATGGGTGTAAGCTCGCTGTGTGGGGTTGCGGTCAATTCGGAGATGTGTCCAAAATCTTCCGAAACGGAGCCGCGCGCGACCCGCATGAGCCAATGTTCGTCCGGCGTTAGGAGACGATGTGTCGGTTTTTCAGGCATCGTCCAACGTCCTTGATGACATAAGAACGGCTACAATACCACCCTTATCGCACGCGGGGACCGCACGAGTGCGAACCTCCAGAAGAAGAATCATCGGGATACCCGATTTTGAAAAATGACCAATAAACCACTTGTCGTCGATCTCGACGGGACACTAATTCGTTCCGATGTTCTGCTGGAGAGCGGCTTCGCATTTGTCAAACAGTCACCGCACAAGTTCTACCAGCCCCTGTTGTGGCTGATGAAGGATGGCAAGGCAGGCCTGAAAGCGCGGCTTGCGGAGCAAGTTCAACTGGATGTGTCATCCCTCCCATACGACCCCGTAATCGTGGAGTGGCTCCAGGACGAGCACGCGAATGGCCGTCAAATTGTGCTCGCGACTGCTACACATGAACACTTCGCAAAGCAGATCGCCGAACACATCGGGATATTCGAGCGGACGTTTGCGACACGCGATGGAATCAACCTTTCATCGTCCAATAAGCGCGATGCCCTGATACGTGAATACGGTGAAAAAGGTTTCGATTACGCCGGAAACTCTCACGATGATATAAGGGTGTGGCGAGCGTCCGACCAGGCATTTGTGGTCAATCCGGATAAGGGTGTTGCGCGCGTAGCCGAAAAGGAAGGCAATGTTGCGCGAGTGATTGATACAAGACGCTCATCGCTGAAGGTGCTCTCAAAAGCGTTGCGGACGCATCAGTGGTTGAAGAACGTTCTAGTGTTTCTGCCGATTCTGGCGGCGCATCAGTTCTTGTCAATTCCACATGTTGTTCACGCGTTGATCGCATTCGTAGCATTTAGTTTGTGTGCGTCGAGTGTATATTTGCTGAACGACCTGCTCGACTTGGAGGATGACCGTCATCATCCGACAAAGAGATTTCGCCCACTCGCATCGGGAGCACTTTCTTTGACGGTCGGGATCGCTCTTTTTCCGGTTATTCTTGCGACATCATTCGGCTTATCGTTATTGCTTTTGCCGCCGCAATTCACGTTGGTACTGATCGGCTACTATGCTCTTACGCTGGCATATTCGATGTACCTCAAGCGCCGCGTAATGGTGGATGTGGTCTCCCTCGCCGCGCTCTATACTATTCGCATCATCGCAGGATCGGCCGCAACCGGTGTGGCGCCAAGTTTCTGGTTGCTCGCATTTTCGATGTTCATGTTCCTTAGCTTGGCGCTGGTCAAACGCTATGCGGAGCTTTATTCGATGCAGGCGCGTGGCGTGGAGAAATCACGTGGTCGGGGGTACGTCGCCGACGATCTGCCACTCATCTCGTCATTGGGAGCGGCAGCCGGCTATCTCGCTGCACTTGTTCTGGCTCTATACATCCAAGATACGAATACGATGTACCTCTACAGTCACCCGAAATGGCTCTGGATCGGTTGTCCATTGATCCTCTATTGGGTCAGTCGCACTTGGATTATTGCTCATCGTGGCCTGATGCATGACGACCCAATTGTTTTTGCGGCTCGCGATAGGACGAGTTTAATCGTTGCCGTAATGTTCGCTGCTGTTTGCTGGATCGCCGCATGACAAAATCGCTTCAATCCTGGGGGCGATACCCATACCATCCCCAAGTAGGGCATCCGGTCGCATGGCGCGATGGCATCAGTTCTGAACTCAATGCTCTCGCTGCGTCCTACGGAACGATCCTCCCATACGGAAACGGTCGCAGTTATGGATCCAGTTGTCTCGCTGCAAGCAACCATGTGCTGCATGCGCGTGCTCTCGATCGTTTCATCGCGGCAGATTGGCACGCGGGAGTGATTCGTGTTGAATCGGGCGTAACGCTGGGTGAAATCCTTGAGGTCGCGATTCCGCGTGGATGGATGCTTCCGGTGACGCCAGGCACGAAGTATGTGACGATCGGGGGAGCCATTGCGAATGACGTTCATGGAAAAAATCATCATGTACGTGGCACGTTCGGCTGTCATGTACGCCGATTCGGCTTGATCAGGTCTCAAGAAGGCGAAATAGAATGCGGTTTCGATGAAAATCGCTTGCTATTTGATGCGACAGTCGGTGGCCTCGGATTGACAGGCGTCATTGCCTGGGCGGAGATTGCACTGATGCCAATACGGTCGAGCCAAATACGGTCGACCAGCATTCGCTTCGCGAGCCTGTCAGGATTCTTCGAACTGGCGGATGATTGTGATGCGAAGCACGAATATAGCGTCGCGTGGATTGACTGTTTGGCAAGTGGCGCATCCCTTGGGCGCGGGATCTTCATGGCCGGCGATCACGCGGTGGATGGCACGCTGGTGATCGATCGGACGAAGAAAAAGAGGGTGCCGTTCGTACCGCCTATCTCGCCGATCAATTCGGTGACGCTATCGTTGTTCAATGAGGCGTATTATCGATTCGCGCAACGCAGCAAACCTGATACGTTGGTGTCGTACGATAAGTATTTCTACCCACTCGACAGCATCCTCGAATGGAATCGGATTTACGGTAAGGCTGGATTTCAGCAGTATCAATGCGTCGTCCCGAAGGCCACCGCGATTGACGCGATGCGTGAGATCTTGAGTCTTATCGCCCACAGCAAGACCGGTTCGTTCCTCGCAGTGCTCAAGCGTTGCGGTGATGTTCCGTCGCCTGGTTTGATATCCTTCCCGCTCGAAGGAACATCGCTTGCGCTCGATTTCCCACAACACGACGACGCGAACCGCCGTCTGTTCGCATCGCTGGATGCTGTTGTGCGGGACGCAGGTGGACGTCTCTATCCCGCAAAGGACGCGCACATGAGCGGCGCAGATTTCCGTGCGACATATTCGCGCTGGAGCGAACTGGAGACATTGCGTGATCCCGCGATAATGTCTCAATTCTGGAAGAACGTAATTCAATGAAGAAAAATATTCTGATCATCGGTGCAACATCTGCGATCGCGACAGCCTGCGCGCGCCGCTGGACAAACGGCACGCGACTCTTCCTCGTCGGACGCAACGCAGCACGGCTGCAGCAGGTCACCGACGATTTGAATAGCCGTGGCGCGTCGGCTACATGTATGCAGTTGGACGTGAATGACTATGCCGGGCACCAAGCGCTGTTTGCCCGGCTAGAGGTCGAAATGCCGACGATTGATATTGCTCTGATCGCACCAGGCACACTTCCGGATCAGGATATGTGTCAGCATGATGCAGTTATCGCGGTACGTGAGTTCAACACGAATGCGACGTCGCTGATTGCATTACTGACGCCGCTCGCGAACCGGATGGAAGCACATAAGCATGGCGTGATCGCTGTCATCTCGTCGGTTGCAGGAGATCGCGGGCGACCGTCGAACTACCTGTATGGCAGTGCTAAGGCAGCGTTGTCGACGTTCTGCGAAGGTTTGCGTGCGCGCCTCGCGAAGTCCAATGTCCATCTTGTGACGGTTAAGCCGGGGTTCGTTGATACTCCGATGACGGCCGGACTTCCGCTGCCAGGCCCACTCGTCGCAACAGCCGATAAAGTTGCAGCTGATATAGATCGAGCGATTGCTAAGCGAATTAACGTCTTGTACACACCATGGTTCTGGTCTGGAATCATGCTGATTATTCGGTCGATTCCGCAGTTTGTGTTTAAGCGGATATCACTGTAAAGCATGGGGTGTAGGTCATGATTCAAGTCACGTTACTATACTGCTTATTCGCGGGAATATCGATGGTCGCAAATCTCGGTGCCCAGGCGACGGTGATACGCATTTATTCAGGGCCATACCAAGTACTCGCCGCGCTAGCCATTGGAACCGGGGCCGGACTCATCGTGAAATATGTGCTCGACAAGAGGTGGATCTTCTCGTATCGAACCGAGGGCGCTGTGCATGATGCGAAGTTGTTCGTGCTCTATTCGTTGATGGGAGTCGCGACAACGACGATCTTCTGGGGAGCTGAGTTCGCATTCGATCATGCGTTTGGCACCGAAGCGATGCGTTATCTGGGTGGTGCAATCGGCCTGACGATTGGCTACATCGTCAAGTACAAATTGGATCGAGCATTCGTTTTCAGAACCGCATAAGACAGAGGGGCCTATCGGCCCCTTTTCTTATTTGTTCGAGCATACCAGCAACGCATCGCCCTTTACTTCGATCGTCAGATGCGATCTAATTCCCGAACACTCGCTCGGAGATGTCGGATATACATCGACGCGGCCGTTCGATAAGTAGAGGAATAATCCTTTGCGGTTCTCCGGGGTCGTCATCAACGATTCACCGAATTCGAACGTGCGTGCGTGGTAGATCACGTTGTCGTCCCAGTTGAAATTCATCTTGACGACAGGGCGCTTGGTATACGGGAATTCCTGATAGGCGCGATTGATGATCATATTTGCTGTTGCGATATCCATCGCTTCTTGATCGGCGCGCCCCTTTTGCTGATCAATATAGATGACCGCCTGAGATAAGACGGTAATCAGCAATGCCACCATTCCAATGGAAACTCCTGCAATCTTGCCTGTCCATCGAGCGCAAGCTGCCGTGATGATAAGTGCAACGAATATTGAGATTGGGCTGAGACTTCGCGGCGATGGCCAATATATCTTCATCAGCAGATTCGTCGGATTTGGAAGCATCAATGCAACCGCAAAGAATGCAAAAATCACGAGAACTTTCGCGCGTAGTGACTTGGCTGCAGACACCGCAGTGACAACTGCCAGACCGAAGACGATGATCGTTATACGGTTCTCGTAATGTGCATACCCACCTGAAAAGGCGTTCAGTGCGTCACCGATCGTTTTTATATATGGCAATACATTTGGTTTTAGGTATTCGGCGCCAAACGGGCGGCCGCCGGCCGAAAATCCAGGAACGCCAGCACCTTGCAGAATCTTGTTGGTGACGAGATAGAGGCCGACAGCGATGAGCGCGCCGACTGCCGCCGGCAAGTAGCGGTGCACAATCGTGCTTAGAGTCTCACCATCTCCGAATGCGAATGAGATAACAAAGGCAGCCATCAGGCTGCAAGCGACCATGTAGGGGTAGGTTTGATAGAAACCCATGGCGACGCAGCCGACGAGCCCGATAATTGAAATCTTCGATGCGAACCGTCGCTCAGACTGGGTGATATTCAGCGATGCTGCAAGCGCCAATGAAACTGCACCGGACTGGACCCATACGTTCGTGAACGAAAAGACGTCCATCAACAGGCCAAACGTCAAGAAGATACTGAAGCCAGCGAGATACTCCGCAGTCGAGAAGCGCGCTCGTGAAAACCGAATTGTCTCTGAAAATAGGGCGGCATATCCCACTATGATAGTAACCGCGCCGATGGCTTCGAGATCGATACGCGACCCTCCAAGAATACGAAGCAGCCAACATAACGCGGAAAGTCCATACCGGCCATTTGATGCTTGATCGAGGGCGACGGATTTAAGAGGGTCGGTCAGACTAACGATGATGATATCGTCGACCGAAAACAGGAGGAGATTGGGCAAGATTACCAATGCGGCAATTGCCCAACATATCAACTTCATTGAGATGTCGGAGCGATCGAGGTTTGCTCCAAGGAGGGGGTGGTCCGCCAATTTCATTTCCGCTGGATTCGCTATGCTTGATGTTGCGAATTGTAACCCAGGGACCCAAAGCGCAATGCAGGAAATTGATCAGGTGCTTGTGTAGCAACCGCTCACGATCTCCATTCAATGGCATCCGGACTCGTGGAGGCCGTTTGATTCAAGTTAATGCACGTCGGCGGCATCTCTGAGTTGCCTGCAGTGGTTGCCTGAGCTTCAGCAGGCAGAATACAGCCAAGCAGTTCGATCAGCCATGCGATCGATTCCAGCGTCGCCAGTTCGATGGATTCCTGCGTTTCCAAGGGAGCGACGGATCAGTTCCGCGTTGTACAGGCCGTTGATCGTTTCGGCCAGCACATTGTCGTAGCTGCCGGCTGGGGGCGAAGGTTTCCGGCGTTCCACGTGTGGGGCGGCTTGAGATTCCGACTCCAATGGTGGATCGTTCCGGGTAAAGCGGCGCGAACTGTATTATGGCATCTCCCATCGTGCGGGGAGCCGATCTACTTAGGGACGATGTTGCGCAACGTCAACCAGATCAATTTGAGCACTTCCTGATCCGGCGGCAAGTGGCTGCGCCCTGACGATGCGTGTGTAGCGACTCGATCATGTTGGCGGCATATACAATTTCCCGGATGTCAGGCGCGAAGGCGTCGAACCGAATCACCTGATCCCAGCCCCGGCGCCAGAGTGGGGCGATCGGGGATATTTCGTACCTTGTCGCCAGCCCCAAAACCATCCCATTAAGAAGCGGAAAATTCCGTCATGACGTTGTCATTGAGACCGGCAGGTCAGGCCGTGGGGAAGAGTAAGTTTTTGAAATGCGCTCTGCCGGCGACTGTCGTCTCGGGCTCCGTGCGCATCCACGCTACATCGAAGGCTCGGCGGGATCGGCGCCACTGGAAGCTGGGGAGGGGCGAATTTGGTCCGGCCAAGTGAGTCGATGGAAATTGATCTGGGCTGTACGCAGTTACATGAATTCTATAAAGAAAAAAGGGTTACACGCTTTTGGCATGTAACCCCTTGATTCCTTTGGTCGGAGCGATAGGATTCGAACCTACGACCCTCTGATCCCAAATCAGATGCGCTACCAGGCTGCGCTACGCTCCGACGAGCCAAAGATTCTAGCGTCTAATGGGTCGCTGGGTCAATCCCGTTATCCACATGCCGCGTTCGACCACGAACGCCCACCGATTGGCGACAATACCAACGATGACCGTCCGCCGCGCACACGTACGGCCGGACGGTTCGCCGACACATGGAGAGACACGATGATGAATCTGATCCTGTGGCGTCACGCCGAGGCCGAGGACTACGCGGCCAACGATCTGGCGAGACAACTGACCACCCGCGGCCGCAAGGAAGCGCAGGCGATGGCCAAATGGCTGCGCGGCCGGCTCGAATCGAGCAGCGTGATCCTCGCGAGCCCGGCGGCGCGCACGGTGCAGACGGTCGAGGCGCTCACCGACCAGTACCGGACCGTCGATGCGCTCGCCCCGGGCGGCAGCGTGGACGACGTGCTGGCCGCCGCAGGCTGGCCCGACGGCATTGCACCGACGGTCGTGATCGTCGGCCACCAGCCGACGCTCGGCTGCGTCGCCGCCGAACTGATCGCGCGCAACGGCGACAGCTGGAGCGTCAAGAAGGGCGGCATCGTGTGGCTCGCGAGCCGCACCCGCGACGGCAACCATCAGGCCGTGCTGCGCGCCGTACTGACGCCGGAGCTTGTCTGAAGCGGTTTTCGTGCCATTGATCATACGGTTGCGTAAGCTTTCTGCTAAAGTCAATTCGGCGACACGTCATTGAAAGGACACGGTCGTGCCACAGAACGGTAACGACCGGTTACTACATTGGCTGGCATGTCGTCCTATTCCTTACGACCAGGAAAGCCTAATGCGAGAACTGCCGACGCCTACGCTCCCCTTCGCCTCGCTGCCCCTCGATACAGCGCGGCGCCACCTGCCGCGCGCCGCTGAAACCGTCACATCCGAGTACCGTTTGCGGGCCGCCTGGGCGCGCACGGAAGACGAACTGCGCGAGGCGCAGCGCCTGCGCTACACCGTATTCGCCGAAGAGATGGGCGCGCAGGTCAGTGGCCCGTCCGGTCTCGACGTCGATCCTTTCGACGCCTACTGCGACCACCTGCTGGTCCGCGATCTCGATACGCTGAAAGTCGTCGGCACGTATCGCGTGCTGCCGCCGCACCAGGCGGCCCGCGTTGGCCGGTTGTACGCCGAGGGCGAATTCGACCTGTCGCGCCTGACGCACCTGCGCGGCAAGATGGTCGAGGTCGGCCGCTCGTGCGTGCACAGCGACTACCGTAGCGGCGCGGTGATCATGGCGTTGTGGGGCGGTCTCGGCGCCTACATGATGCAGAACGGCTATGAGACGATGCTGGGCTGCGCGAGCGTGTCGATGGCCGACGGCGGCCACTATGCGGCGAACCTGTATCAGTCGCTGCCCGCCCACTCGCTGACCGCGCCCGAATACCGTGCCTTCCCGCACACCGCGCTGCCGGTCGACGAGTTGCAGACGGGCACCGTCGTTGCGCCGCCGCCGCTCATCAAGGGCTATCTGCGCCTCGGCGCGAAGATCTGCGGCGCACCGGCCTGGGATCCCGACTTCAACTGCGCCGACTTCCTGACACTGTTCCGCCTGTCGGACATCAACGCGCGCTACGCCCGGCACTTCCTGGGCTGAGCACTGCCGCTTGCCTGCGCGTCGCGCCCGACGCGCGCGCGCAGGCGAACGCAAACGAACGCCCTCACGCGCCGATGCGCCGCGTGATGGCGTTCGCTTTTATGGACTAAGTCGTCATATCGGGCCCGTTCGCTTTTCGCGGCACGCACCGGCCGCTCCAGCGTGCGCATGTCCGCACGTTGGATGCGCCGCTCACGCGGCGGACCCGACGACGCAGCGGCGTGCGCTAATGCTTGCGCCGCCAGTCGAGCAGATGGTGTTCCGCCATCCAGTGATGGATCATCCCTTCGCCACCGTGGGTGCGCTTGTATTCGCGCGACTCGAAGTAGGACAGCGCGACGAGCACCATCACACCGATGAACAGGCCGATCAGGCCGGCGATCTCTTCAGACATCATGGCAGCCTCCTTTCAACGGCACAGCGCCATGTCTGCATGGTAGGACATGTGCGCGACGACTCCCAAACCGGAATTCGGCTAGACTCGGCCCGGTTCCGGCGCGCGATGGGCGCGCCGTTTTTCGGAGCCTTCCCGATGACCCGTTTGATGCTGTTCGTGCTGGCCGTGTCGATTCTTGCCGGTTGTGCCGGCGATCCTCGCGAGGCACGCCGCGGCCACCCGCCGCAGGATCCAGCCGACTACCACGGCGTGCCGACCGACATGACGCCGCCGTCGATGCTCGATGCGTCGCCGGCGCCCGCGGGCGCTGCGGCGCAATAGCCGCTGCCCGAGGCGCTCAGGCGCCGGCCGCCGGCCCGTCGGCGCCGATGCGCCGCACGAGCGCCGGCAGATGGCGTGCGAGTGTCGCGCCACGCGCGGCCATGAACAGCAGCAGTGCGAACCACAGTCCGTGGTTGCCGAACGGGCCGACGGCGACGAGCGTCGCAGTGATGAAGACCGCGAGCGATGCCACCATCGCGCGCATCAGCGACTGCGTCTGGGTTGCGCCGATGAACACGCCGTCGAGCAGAAAGCCCCACACGGAAACGATCGGCGAGACGGCTGCCCAGGGCAAATAACGCAGCGCGACGGCGCGGATGTCTGCTTGGTCGGTCAGCCGCGCGACGATCCAGCCGCCGGCTGCCCAATAGACGAGCGCGAACAGCAGCGCACCCAGCGCCGACCACAGCAGCGTGACGCGCACGGCCTGCCGGAACGTCGCGCGATCGCGTGCGCCGGCTGCGGCGCCGACGAGCGCTTCGGCCGCGTGAGCGAAGCCGTCGAGCCCATATGCCATGAAGGTTTGGAAATTCAGCAGCAGCGCGTTTGCGGCGAGCGTCGCGTCGCCCTGTTGGGCGCCGAGATGCGCGAACCAGCCGAACGCGCCCAGCAGGCACAGCGTGCGCAGGAAGATGTCGCGATTGAGCGCGATCAGCCGCGTGAGCGCTGCGCGATCCACCAGCGCATGCGCCGCGAGCGGCCCGAGGCCGCGCGGCCGCAGCCGCCACAGCATCCACGCGCCGAGCGCGAAGCCGCACGCGTCCGCGGTGGCCGTTGCGGCGCCGATTCCGGCGATGCCCCAGCCGAAGCCGTACACGTAGAGCAGCACGGCGCCGATGTTCACCGCGTTGATGAACACCTGCGCGACGAGGGCGAGCCGCACGCGCTGCACGCCGAGCAGGTAGCCGAGCACGACGTAGTTCGCCAGCGCGAACGGAGCGCTCCAGATGCGTGCGCGGCTGTAGGCGAGTGCCGTCGCACGCACCGCGTCGCTGCCGCCGAGCGCGGTCAGTGCGAACGACAGCAGCGGCACCTGCAAGGCGAGCACGGCGGCGCCGAGCGCGAACGCGACGATGAGCGCGCGCAGCACGCTCAGGCGGATGCCGGCTGCGTCGCGGGCGCCGTGCGCCTGCGCGACGAGGCCGGTCGTGCCCATCCGCAGGAAGCCGAAGCCCCAGAACACGAAGTTGAAGACGAGGCCGCCGAGCGCGACGCCGCCGAGATACTGCGCGCCGTCGAGATGGCCGGCCACGGCCGTGTCGACCGCGCCGAGCAGCGGCTGGGTCAGGTTGGCGAGGACGATCGGGAACGCGAGCGCGAGGACGCGCCGGTGCGAGACGGCGGCCGATGCGGTGTCGGCCGCGTGCGGTAAGGCGGATTCGGACATCGCGAACGCGTCAGGCGCGTTCCTGCACGCACACCCACGGCGACACGACTACCGCCCACAGCTCCGGATCGCGTGCCGCGTAGTCGGAAGCGGTCGGCGCCGGCATGCGCGCGACGAGGCCGGCCGACAGCCAGCGCGTGACTTGCTCGGCGTCGTCGCTGGCGATCGCTTCCGCGACGCTGACGAGATCGAGATCGCGCGCGACCGACAGCAGCTTGCCTTGTGCGAAGAAGCGCTCGAGATCGCACCAGTCGATCTTGGCGGTTTCACCCAGGAGTTTGGCGTAGAGCGGGCTATGCGACGCGCCCGCGGCGGTTTCGTGTTGGGAGGACATCGGTGTTCGGGAGAAAGGCTGCGTGGCGCCACTATAAACCATCCGGGCTATCGGGCGACCGGCTGGCCGTCGCGGCACGGCCGTGCTGCTGGCGTGCGTTGCATGGCGAGGGATGCGCGAGCGTGTCGTCGCCAACATCGCCGGGGTTCGGCGGCGCGATGAACGCCTTCACGATGTCGGTAGCTGTCCCGCCCTGGGGCACGCCGACCATGACCGCGGGCCGATGCGGTAACCGCCGGTCGCGATTGCTTCGTCGTCGCGGCCGACGAAGTGCACGGCGCGCATGTAACCGTTCGCGCGACGGTTAGAAACCTTCCTCAGTTCGCCGAGCGCGGTGCGTGTCACGTTGCCGTGGGATGTTTGTTGAGTCGGCGCGAGCCGTCCGCCGTCGCTCACGCGGCAATCGCGGCGCGGCTGGAACCCTCGTGCTGAAGCGGCTGAGCGGCCTTTTTGGGCGGTCGGCTGCACGCGGTATCGCGGGTCGCGTCGAGGTCTGCCGAAGCAACCGTCGGCGCGCTTACATCATTGATTCACGCGACCGAAACCACAATGGCGACTGTGGATAGGGAATGTTCGGACTCGTGCGACGGGGCAGTTCAGTGCACGATTTCTCAATGACGCATAAGATCACGACAAAACAGTGATGTGACCATGGATTTGCTTCTGATTGCTACGGGGTTCAGCCTGTTCGGAATCGGCGCGCTGGTGATGTTTGCGAGCCGTGTCGATCCGTTGTCCGGCCGTTTCATCGGTCGTCTGCGCAAGCGCTGACACAACCTTTCGGATTGCCCTCGCGACGACATGCGATGCATGCCGGCATCTCATGTCGTCCGTTGACGGCCCGCGCGTTCAGCGCGCGGGCAGGTAGCGTGCGGGGTCGATCGAGCGGCCGCCGTAACGCAGCTCGAAATGCAGCGCGACGCGATCGCTGTCGCTGCTGCCCATCTCGGCGATCGTCTGCCCCTGTGTGACCGACTGGCCTTCCCTCACGAGCAGCGCGCGGTTGTGCGCGTAGGCCGTCAGGTAATCGGCGTTGTGCTTCAGGATGATCAGATTGCCGTAGCCGCGCAAGCCGTTGCCCGCATAGACGACCGTGCCGGTGGCGGCCGCCTGCACCGGCGTACCGGCCGAATTCGCGATGTCGATCCCCTTGGATTTCGATCCGTCGAACGTGCGCACCACATTGCCGGCTGCCGGCCAGATCAGCGCGATGCTGGAAGCCGGTTTGACGTTCGATTCGACCGGCGCGGATGGCGCGGGGCGGCTGCGCGGCGCGCTGCCGGTGCTGGTGCCGGAGGTGGACGCGGTCGTCGTGCCGGGCGGCGGCGCGACGCGCAGTACCTGCCCGACTTCGATCGCATCGGGGTTCGTGATCTGGTTCCAGCGCACGATGTTTGCCAGCGACGTGCGGTTGTCGCGGGCGATCTTGTAGAGCGTGTCGCCGCGCTCGACGCGGTAGTAGCCGGGGCCGACGGGCGCGGAGCCGCACGCGACGAGCAGCGCCGCACAGGCGGCAGCGAAGAGCCGCTTCGTTGTTGTTCCGAACATTGAACCTCGCAAAACGCTGCCGCGCGCGGCGCGGCAGGCAATCCAAAACGTCCGATTTTAACGGGTTCGATCGGCCCGCCGCAGTTTCTGGCCGTAGTCGGCCGGCATGGCCGGCCCGGCGCCGGCGATGTCAGCCGGCGTGCGGCAGCACGCGAATGCGCAGCGTGGCCGTTTCGGTCGCGCCCGGCGCGAGCATGCGCAGCCCGAGACCGTTGTGAATTGCGTCCGGCAGGCCGAGCCACGGCTCGACGCAGTAGAAGTCGGATTCCGGCTTCTCGGTCCACGTCGTGACCGCATACCACGGGATCGAGCCCGGGATGTCGAGCGCGATCTCGATCGTGCGGCCGCGCCCCGGCATCACGATCCGTACCGGCGCGGACGGCGCGCCATCGTCGAGACAGTGGAAGCGGTCGAGGATCTCCGGATCTCCGAGGCTGTAGGACGATTGGCCCGGCTCCGCCGCGCTGATCGAGCCGTCGGCCAGTTGCATGCGGCGTTGCGTCGGCGGCAGCTCGAGCGTGGTCTGGGCGCGTTCTCCGTGCGGCAGCGCGAAATAGAAGTGGTGGCCTGCGTAGTACGGCAGCGGCGTGGCGCCGCGGTTCGTCGTGGTCAGCGCGACGTCGAGCGTGTGGGCATCGACGAGACGGTAGGTCGCTTCGAAGCGGAAATCGAACGGGTAGCTGTCGTGCAGCGCGTCGGTTGCATCGAGCGACATCGCGAGCGCGGCGCCGTCCGGCGACGCGTGTGCCGCGAACGGCAGGTCGCGCGCGAAACCGTGCATCGGCAGGTCGCGGACCACGCCGGCGGCGTCGCGCCAGCGGCCGAGTTCGCCGTCGACGCGATGCCGGCCGAGGAACGGGAACAACAGCGGATTGCCGCCGCGCACGCGCGCGAGGTTGGTCCAGTCCGCGGTTTCCGGCCAGAAGATGATCGGCTCGCCGTCGACGTGCCACGACAGCAGGCGGCCGCCGAATTGCGGAGCGACCCGAACGAGCGACGGGCCGGTGTGAAGTTCATGGATGTCGTGCTGCTGGAAGATCGGCATGGCAAGTCGGGATGAACGGGTGAGGGGATGCGCGAGCGCGATCCATTATCGGGCAGCGACGCGGTCGGGGAAAACCCTTCTCGGGAAATCGCGACTTTTTAACACCGTCGGCGGTCGGGATAATGCATCTAAACCGGTGATGTTGCCGGGTCATGACACTTCGAGGAGGCGCCATGGATCTGGCAATGGCAATGGGAATCGCACTGTTCGGCATGTTCACCGGCAGCACGGTACTGTTCTTTTATCAGCTCGGCCGCTGACGACAGGATTCTGTCCGATTCGAAAGGCCCGCCATGCAAATGGCGGGCTTTTTGCTTTCTGTGCGCTTACATGTTGCAAGCGTTTGTGTGCATCGCCGCAATTAGCGGTCAAATGCCCTTGGCGCAGTAATCATGGCTCGGCATAATCGGGGCGCGTTTTTGCGGATGACGCGGTGCGTCGTCCGTCTTCCTACCGATTGTTCACCTTTAAAAGGACCGACGCGTGAGTCTCTGGTTTCTGGTATTCCTGAGCGTCCTGCAGGGCGTCACCGAACTGTTCCCCGTCAGCAGCCTCGGCCACACGCTGCTCGTGCCGGCGCTGTTCGGCATGCATATCGACAAGCACGCGCCGCAGTTGCTGCCATTTCTCGTTGCGCTGCATCTGGGTACGGCGCTCGCGCTGCTGTGGTACTTCCGTGAGCGCTGGATTGCGCTGATCGGCGGTTTCTTCGCGCAGCTCGGCGGGCGCAAGAACGATGACGGGCACATGATGTGGGCGCTGATCATCGGCACGATCCCGACCGGCATCGTCGGGTTGCTGCTCGAGAAGCGCATCGAGCGCGTGTTCCACGACCTGCGGATCGTTGCGATCGCACTGATCGTCAACGGCGTGCTGCTGTGGATCGGCGATCGGATTCAGCGCAGCCGTGCGCATCAGCCGCCGGAGAAGATGACGTTCAAGCAGGCGTTCCTCGTGGGCCTGGCGCAGATCGGCGCGCTGATCCCGGGCTTCTCGCGCAGCGGGCTGACGATGATCGCCGGCAATGTGGCCGGATTGACTGCGGAGAAGGCCGCGGAGTTTTCGTTCCTGCTCGGTACGCCGATCATTTTTGCCGCGGGCGTGCTTGAGTTGCCGAAGCTGTTTCATGCTCGCGACCAACTCGCCGATGCACTGCTCGGTGGTGTGTTGACGGCGATTGCCGCGTATCTGAGCGTGCGGTTCCTGATGCGTTATTTCGAAGGGCGCGGGCGGTTGGCGTCGTTCGGGCTTTACTGTGTGATCGCCGGGGCGTTCTGTCTCGGGTGGTTCATGCTGCATCCGCAACCGGTTTGATGATTGCTGCACCGGTCTGGCGTGATGTGTCGCGATGATCGGGTATAATTTCGGGCTCGGCTTCATGCCGGGCCCGTTTCGTTTCGGGGCTTCGAGTGAGTGGTTCTGGTGTGGCTCGAAGCACCTGTGCGTTGCATGCGGCCTGGGTTGTGTTTGTGTCGCCGTGTCTTTTCTCTCGACCGCCCTTAGCTCAGTTGGATAGAGCAACGGCCTTCTAAGCCGTAGGTCACACGTTCGAATCGTGTAGGGCGGGCCAGTAAAATCAACGAGTCCGGTTGATCTCACGGTCTTTCTTCAGCCTCCGATAGTTCCGCGCAGGGTTCCTCGGCTGTAACGTCGCGGCCGATTTGTCACCGTTTGGCGATAGATTTGTCACTCGGGGACTAACCGGGTTCGCGGTCGATTTGTCACTACAAAGCGCAAAAGGAAGCCGCCCGAAGGCGGCATCCCGACCTTAGAGCCGGCCGGTCGATTATCCAGCGGGTGTGACGCTAACACACGGGGCAAGCTCAGGCTTGTACTTCGACAGCGTACTCAAGATCGCCGCGCCAAGCCTCCGCGCCGACGAAGGTCCGAGGCACGCCGTAGTGCTGGACGTTGTCGATACCTTCCAGCGCCACGTCACCTGCAGACGATTCGTCGCCCTTTCTGAGCAAAGCTCGTTGCGACATATTCCTCCCGTTCACTGGATTGCGAGCGGCAATTCGAGACGCTCTCCCGGTGCATGCTAGCGCAAACCCCACCGGCTACATTTCGAATGTCAGGTAACGTTAAAACAACCCGCCGGTCTGCGTGCCAGGCTCCCAGTTCGTGATTACCAGCTCACGACTCGTCGACGGGCCACCGTTCGTGTTGTTCACGCTGTACTTGATCGACAAGCCGAGCATTGGGAATCCGTCGAATGCGCGACGAATGTCCTCGTGATCGTTGATGCTGACCATCACCTTGCCCTTGCACGACCGCATAAACGCGGCCATACGCTCGTACTCCTCGAACAGGAACGGCACGCCGTAACCTTCGGTTTTCCAGTACGGCGGATCGCAATAGAAAAACGTGTGCGGTCGGTCGTACCGGGACATGCATTCGTGCCACGGGAGGTTGTCGACGTGCGCGCAGGCCAAGCGCAGATGGGCGGCCGAGAGGCTTTCCTCGATCCGCAGCAGATTGACCGACGGCGCGGTCGTCGCGGTGCCGAAGGTCTGCCCGTCAACTTTGCCCCCAAACGCATGGTGTTGCAGATAGTAGAAGCGCGCGGCGCGCTGGATATCGGTGAGGGTTTCCGGGACCGTCTGCTGATGCCATTTGAACACCTGGCGGCTGGAGATGGCCCATTTGAACTGGCGCACGAACTCTTCCAGGTGGTGCTGCACGACACGATAGAGGTTCACCAGCTCACCGTTGATGTCGTTGAGCACCTCGACCGGGGCCGGCATCGGCCGCAGAAAGTACAGCGCGGCTCCGCCGCAGAAGACCTCAACGTAGCACTCGTGCTGCGGGAAAAGCGGAATGAGCTGGTCGGCCAGGCGACGCTTGCCGCCCAGCCAGGGAATAATGGGTTGTGCCATTTATGGTGCGAAATGAATGTTAGAATCGCCCCCGCCTTCGCGAAGGTGGCAGGGCCTTGGTCGGTTCACTGGCACATTCAGTGTTCTGGCGGCCAGCAAGGGTGTTAGCGCACCGGAGCTGGTCGCCCTGTTTCTCGTTACGCAGCGGTGCGATCGCAGCGCGCGATGGCCGCTACGAGGTCCGCAAAGCCATTCGGATCGAGCCGCCACGGCTCATTGATGCCCAGCGCCGAAGCGATCGCCTCCGAGCAGAAGTAGCGGCCCGGCTCACCGATGACCGGTCGCAGCACGAAGCCGAATATCCCGAACCAGTCGTAACCCGCGCCAGTGCGAGTCTCGAACCAGCCACGCACGGCGTCGACATCGGCCGGCATCTCCAGCACATCCCACTCGGCCGCCGGCAGCGCGAGCGTGGCGATGCGCACGCCCGTATCGCGCGACGAGGACGCACACTCGAACGTGCCGTTGCCGTGGTCGGCCAGTACCGCTTCGACGTGACTATATGGACCGCGTTGCCACCAACGAATCGCGCGGTCGACGATCGCTCCGTGCCCTTTGTAGAACGCGAAAAGCATCGCATCAGCTCCACACGATCGCGCGCACGGCCTCGATCGTCGTCGCGGCCATGACCTGCTGCTCGAACTGCACCTTCTTCATGATCGCGTTGGAGATCGCGGTCTTGCCATCGACACCCACCTGCTGGATTTGCGCAGCGGTGTGCGGTCGAAGCGACCAGTTTCCGGCCGCATCAGCGCACCAGAAGTCTGTTGTCCATCCCGATGGAAGATTCGGGAAAAGCGAGGACAACACGCAGGACGAGAGGTTCTGCTGGTCGGTGCTCTTGGCTGGATACACATAGGATTGTCCCAGCGCTGACGACGTGAAGCCTGCGACGATCTCGGCCGCACACGCCGCGTCAATTGCTGCAATCTGCGCAGTTTGGGATTGCGCCAGCAATTCTGCGCCGGTCGGCGGTGGAACTTGCGCGAGGGCGCCGCTCGCGATATGCCACTGTCCCTGCTGCTCGATGCACGTTTGCCACTGCTCCGGCGTTATCTCTATCGTATTGACAACCTCCGCAGGGACCGGGCTATCTACGCTGTCGTAGAACGCCGTGATGTTGCCTTGCGCGTCGAATGCTGCGTATTTTTGACCCATTTTTAATAACCCCAAACTAAAACACGTCCTGCGATGCCGGATGACACACCGGGGCCACTCGATGAAACATTACGCACCCGAGCAAATGAAGCCGTCTTAGACGACGATGAAATATCAAAGGCCCACACGGTCGCGGTGCCGGTCATCCACCCGCCGGGCGCCCCTTCTCCCGCTAAGCCTCCGAGCGGCGCAGTTTGAAAAGCGATCGGATTCGTAACGACCATATTGCCGTTTGCATCGCTGGCGCCGTTCGTCCATTGAAAGATCAAACCGCTCGGGAGCTTCTGGTAGCCCGAAGTCGATAGAGACGAGCCAAACACGCCTGCATACTGCAACCCCGCAGATCCGCCCCAAGCCTGCCAGTTCGAGGTGCCATTGCAAGCCAAATCCAACGTATCGCCGGGGTTGAGGACAAAGCTCGACAGAGACGTATTGCCGGTCGATACCGTATCCGATCCGTTCTTGAGGATCGTAATCGGATAGACCGTCCCGTTCAGAAATGACAGTGTTGCTCCGGGCTGAAAAGTCGAGGCGAGCGGGAGCGTGATCGCGAAGGCGCCGGTAGCAGCATACGGGATGATGAGCTTCCCGGCGTAGGTGACATCCAGCGTTGTGGCAGCCGAAAGCGCGACAACGCCCCCAAACTGAACCCCCACGCCTTTCAGGAATGCCGTCGTCGCGAGTTTCGTGCTGTTGTCGAACTGCGGCGGCGTCGGCCCACGTTGGTAACCGCCTGTGTTTTCGCACAGCACCCACGCGCCATTGCCATTGCTTAGTGCAGCGTTCCATTGCACCTCGATCTCGCCATTCACGACGATTTCGCCCCCGGCCAACGCTACGTGATCCGCACCCCAGATCGGGGCGGCAGCGATGCCGTCCGGCGCGAACGTCGATGCGCCGGTGTTGGCCGTCTTCGCCCGGAAGCGCAGCTTCATGCCATCGGTCAGGGCCGTCACTGTCGGTGCATACGCGGCCTTGTAAACGTTCGCCGCGCCAGTGTCGACGCTGTAGAGCGGCGTTCCCGCCTGCATGATCGTGTCGAACTGCGACGCGACGATCGAGTTCAACAGGAACGCTGCGGCCGCCGCATCATAAGTCGCACCGACGATCGCATTCGCCGGCACGTCGCCGGCCTGCAGCGGCGTGCCATCGTCACGCAGCAGTGGCACGACGCCAGCGCCCGCATTCAGCGTCGACTGTCCCGTGTTCGAGTGTGCTGCACGAAACTTCACCTGCAGGCCGTTCACGTAAGCGGTAACGGCGGGTGTCAGAGCGGTCACGTAGCTGTTGACCGCTCCAGTATCGAGTCCGTAATTGCCGGTCTTCGATTCGATCAGCGCGAGAATCGCGGCAAGCAACTGCCCGTTGTTGTTCGGGTCGAGCGTGAGGCCGGCCGCCGTGATGGGTGCGATCAGCTCCTCCTGCACGGCGTTGTGCCAGAGCGCGGCCAGGAACGTGCCGAGCGCGCCCGTGGCCGGATTGCCGTCGTGAAAGAAACCGTCCGTCGAATTGATACGCTGCATGATCAGCTTCCGAGGTATTTAAAGTAGACGTAGGTAAATGCCGGCTTCAGGTCGTCGAACACGGTCTCAAGCACGGGATCTCCGAACGAGGTGATAGGGTCGCCCGCAGCGGCTGTGCCGGCGCGGGCCTGATAGGCGACGATGGGCGAGCCGGACACGACGACCTGCCAGACCCAAATGATGTCGGTCACCCACATGGCGTCGCCCGCGCGGCTCACGCCTGCTTGCGCGTACTGCGGCTCGACAATGTCGACCGTGTAACCGAGCTTCGCGGCGAGCTGCTTGAAATATGGAATCGATAGGCCGCCGGTCTCGCCGATCTTCGCGACGACGGTCGCGATGCGCTCCTGCTGCGACGCACCCGACCGGGGCGTCACGCCGAGCAAGCGCTCCCAATCGGTGACCATCTCGCCCGCGCCATCCGGCGTGATGCCGGCAAGCAATCGGTCTGCATTCTCCAGTGCGGCATCGAGCGCCGCGCCTTCGGCCTTCAGTTCCGCCGCGAGGATCGGATCGGTCGGCACGTAGCTGACGGGCGGCAGCAGCTGCGTGAGCAGGTCCGCATGCTTCATTGCATCAGGCTCACGGTCAAATTGCCCATCTGGCACCACTGCACAACCGTTGCGTCGACTTCAGGAGTGAAATTACCGGTCGGCGTGACAACTGTTCGATCGGTAATGCCAGCGGTGTCGGTAATGATCCCTTCGATGCGACTCTTGATGTATTGCGCACCGGGTTCCAGCGTTGTGAAATACGCTGCGATTCCTGGCTCGATTGCCGCTTGCGCGCCAGCGGCCGTGCCGCCGGGAAATGCGACCTGTACCACGTGGTCGATCGTGACGATCGTCGGTGCGAGCACTAGGCAGTTCTTCGCCGTGACGGGCCGTTGACCATCGATCGCCGCCTGCACGGCCGTGATCGTCGTGGCCGACGGGAGGCCGCCCGATGCCGTGATCACCACATCGCACGTGCCGAGGCCGCGACGCAGCGGATAGACGTATGCAGCCGACACGCCGTCGACGTTCATCGCCCAACGGCGGAAGTCCCACTGATTGCCGCCCGCCGGCGGCCGGCGGATCACATCAAGCAGGCGGGCGAGCAGTTCGGCATCCGTTTCATCATCGGTGCCGCCGACCATCTTCACGATCGAAGCTGCGCTCGTCACGCCGTTCGGCGGTGCAAGCAGCGTCAGCGTGGTGCCCGCATCGGCATTGCCGGCGCTACCGACCGCCGTGCAGGTGGCCGCAAGCGTCAGGGTGCCGTCCGCACCGATGACTCCGGTGGCCGTCGTCGTGTATTGGCGGGCATCGAGCGTCTGCGCCACGATCGCACCGGTCACCGGTGCGCCTGGTTGGCCGTTGATCACGATACTGCCGCCTGCAGCCGTGGCGCGCTTCTTCGACAGACCGCGCGTGGCCGCGTGGCGCTGCAGGTTGTCCGTGTCGGCCGTGTCGGCGAATATCTGTCGGTAGATGTAGAGCTGGTGCTCGTACAACCCTTCGATCGCGCTACCCGTACCAGTCGCGCGAATCACGAAGTCGGAGTCGGAACCCGTGTCCGCGTCGGGCAGCTGGTTCGAAATGTCGCGCAGAATATCCGAGCGGATGGTGTCGGCGGTTTTGATCGTGAACGCCATCAGATCACCTTCACCGGATGCTCGAAGTGCTGCGGCTTACCGCTCGCATCGACGACTTCAATCGAGAGCAGCAACCAGCCCGTGCGCAGCGATTGCGCCGTCACGGTGATGCTCTGCGCACGATCGTCGTCGATCAGCGGTTGCAACGCCTGCTCGGCATATTGCTTCGCGAGCGTATAGACACGGGGAACGTCTTTCTCCCGCTTCAGTTCATGAAGGCGCGAACCAAGTGTGGGATCGGCCCAGTACGAGCCGAGCGGCGTCTGAAGGCGCAGATAGACCGCGTTGGATAACGTGGTCGTGCGCTTGCCGGTGTAGCCACCGGTGGTCGGGTCGAGTGCGGGGTCCATGCGCACGATTGTCCCGGCAGAGACACCGTGCGCGTATCTGGATCGATGTCAGTACGTGGCTATCAGAGCGGCGGACTGACGATGCCGCCCATGCTATCGCGGTGATCGTGTTCGAGGAAGCTCTTGTTGCCGATGGTGGCATCCCCTGTGATATGCGCGTCGCCCGCGATCTGTACGGCAGCGCCACCACCCGATCCCGCCTGCGCAGTCATGCCGCCGTTAGCCGCCAGTGTGCCAGCCACGTTGACCTGCTGGCTCGCGTTGAGCTGCGGCGTGTTGATGTTGACTTCCTTGCTTGCGTTGATGTTTAGCGTCTGCGTTGTGACGTTGATGATCCGTCCGCGATTCAACACGATGGAGTCGCCCTCGTCGGTGTAGAGCGCCATTTCGCCGGGTGCGAGGTTCTTCAGCCGATAGCTGCCGTGCTCGGTCGCGATGATGATGCCGTGTGCCGTTTTGCCCCCGACTGGCAGCACGATCGCCATCGTGCCGGCCGGCGGATTGGACGTAAAGCCGTAGTGCTGGAATAGCTCGTTGTCCTGCAACGTTTCGCCTGCGACACCATTCGCCTGCACGAGCTGCACGTTGCCGCCGCTTGCCGTCAGGGTCAGCACCGCACGGAACGCGAGCCGGATCTTCGACAGCGCATTGCGGATGCGACCGTCAACCTTGTCCCACATCGATAATCTCCTCCGGTCCCTTGTTCTTGCCTCGACGATGCTTGCGTTTGTGGGCGTGCGCGTCGAGTGTCCACACACCGTCTTCCTTCAGCGTGAGCGTCGTGGTTGATCCACCAGAGCGGGCCTTGCTGAAGCGCCGACCGATCAGGAAGAACACCGCATTGATGTTGTGCGGCTCGGACACTACGTGGATACGCTGTCCGGGCGTCCAGAGGACGCCGTCCGACGTGCGGTGCCCCAGCACGCGTGCGGTGAGCGTGTAGCCGTGCAGGCGCGAGTCCATCAGGAGTTTGCGCGCGCGAGAGATCGCCATCGCGACGCTCTCGCATTCGTGGTCGACGACGACATGCGGGCGATAGAACGTCACCGCTGGATCTTTCGCGACGCCCTTGATGCCGTTCTTGCCGTTCTCATGCGCAGTGCCGTGCGTTTGGCCGAGCACGGTTACCTCGGAGTAGCGCTCGGCCATCGAGCGCGAGCGCTTCAGGCTCATCACGTTGTTACCCTTGCCGCTGCGTCGCATGATCAGCGTCGCGACCGGTTTCGTCGTGTAGTCGGGACCGCCGACGATGAGCGTGCCGTCCGGTGCGAACCACGGCCAGAGTCCGTTCGCCTCGGCCGCATGCGACAACACGTTCCAGGCGCGATCGCCCGGCTCGATGTTGATCTTCTCGCTGGTATAGGTCTTGCCTGCGCTGATCTTGACCTTCGTGATGCCGAGCGGACGCACCACGTTGGCAATCACCTGTTCGAGCGTTGCCTGCTTGGCGACGAAGATCGGCGCACCGCAGTCGAGCAGGATGCCTGCGCCATCACGCCCCGAGAGGGTCAGCGTGTTGCGATCCTTGGCCGTATCTTCGTCGATCGTGTCGATGCGGCCGACAAGCACGGTGTCGCGTCCAATCCGCACCTCGATCGGCGCACCCTCTGTAACTGCATCGGGTAGCGTACCCTCGATCTTCGATCCGTCAGGCGGCGACAGCTCAACGCGCCAAGCATCGCCAGGCGTGATCAGGTGGGAATCGATCTCGTACGAGGTCCATTCACGGTGCGCGCGGCCGCCGATCAGCAGACTGACCTTGTCCTGGTCGGCACTTGCCGCCGTGTTACTGGCTGTAGGCATTGAGCACGTCTCCGGGCTGCAGGAAATTCGGGTTGATGATCTGCGGATTGAGCAGCAACAGTTCCGAGGCGCGCGTGTAGTCGCCGTACCAGCGGAATGCGACCAGATGCAGATTGCCCGCGGCCGTGATGGTGCGCGTGATGAGCGGTGGCCGCGCGTCCATCACGGCGATTGCCGCCGTCTGCACGGCGAGCGCCATGTCCTTCAGGCCCTCGACGATCGGCCGCGACGTGTCCAGCGTATAGACCTGTCGGTGTAGATCAATCGCAGCCTGGATCGACGTGCGCGTGTCGTCGACGATCCGCTCGATCTCGGCCGGCGAAAGCGTTGGGCTGGCTGCCTCGTCGGCAAGGATCGACGAGGCAGCGTCGGCGAGCTGAGCAGCAGCGGCGAGCTGGATGATCGCCCGCACGGTCGCGATGTCGGTCGGATTGGCGTTGATTGCAACGACGGCGGCCGGCATTACAGTTGCGCTGGTGCCGCTGCTCGATGCAGCCCCGCTCGACGTTGACGAGCCGCCCGAGCCGGATGTACCGCCTGATGTGGACGGGCTTCCCGACGTGCCGGCCGACACGCTGCTCGATCCGTTGGTCGTGTACGTTACGCCCGTCGGCACCATGCCGGCGCTGCTGGCGACCGTCGCCGTGCCAGCACTGATCGAGGCAGGCAACTGCACCGTGTTCGCGAGCTGTCCCGTCAGGCCTTTCCAGTCGGACGTAATGACACCGACGTCGAACGAGCGCAGATCCGCCATGCCGGACAGATAGCTGACGATGTCGGATGCAAACGCCTGCGGATACTCAATGATGTCGAGCGTCGTACCGATGATGCCTTGAACCTGCGAGCGGATTGCGCCGAGCGTGCCGGTCATCACGTCCCGCAGATTGTTTAAACGGGACAGTATTCCGCGTACCGACTTTAACGCGTCGAGCGCCATGCCGAACGCGGCGATGCCGTTGGCGCGCGCGGCGTCGGCCAGCGCCGAGACAGCCTCGGCTTTCTGGTCGGGCAATTGCTGCGCGAAAAACGGATTGCCCGACGTCGATTCGACAAAACGCAATTCGATGCGGCAGTGGTCCGGGTTGTCGGCATCGTGGGACAGCTCGTAATCGTCGAGCTGCATGTTCGGCATGCTGCCGAACACCGGATGGATCAGCTCGCCCGATCCGGGCGTGTCCAGTGCCTGGAGAAACGCCTGCAGGCGCGTCTCGTAATCGTCGCCCCAGAATACGGCCGTGAGCGACGTGCGCCGCGCACGGCGGCCGAGATCCTCGACGTTCGCACCGTCGAGATACGGATACTCGTGCTCGGCGAGCGCCCGCTTGGCGGAATCATGCGTGCGCTCGCATTCGAAGGTGACGCCCCGGAACGAGGCATCATGCAGCAGATCGGCCCAGCTCATCTCAGGACCTCCGTGCAGCAGCAGTGTTGACCTGATTGACGGCTTCCGCCAACACGTGACCATCAAGCGTCAGCTGCGTCTTGATATTGATGGGTTGCGGTTGCTTTCCCGACTCGGCCTTGAAGAGTGCGTCGCCGATCCACTTGCCGAGCTTCTCGCCGAGCATGTCGCCCCCGAAGCCGCCGGCGATACCACCGACCACACCACCGACCGCCGTGCCGATGACCGGCACGACCGACCCGACCGCCGCGCCTGCAGCAGCCCCAGCCATCCAACCGCCAATGCCGCCTGCCGTGCCGCCCGCAACGCGCGTGTACTCGCTTTTCTTCTGCTGCGCTGACAAGCCGGCGTCCTGGCTGATTCCGTACGCTTCCATTCCGCCGAACAGCAGCGACAGCGCCGACGAGCCGGCCGGCTTCAGGAATCGACCGAGCCGACCGGCGCCTTCGCCGGCCGCGCCCGCGAGCGCCATGAAACGGCTACCAGCTGCTGCGCGAATCGCGCGAACGCCAGGAATGGCGTTGACCGTGCGTGCCGCCATGCGACCAGCCGCCTGCGCGGCGGCCGACGCTGCCGGCGAATGGGTCGCGGCACGCTCGACCAGGTGGCCGGCTTCGCGCGCAGCCGCACGGCTACCACCGTGACCGGTCAACATGCGCATCATGCCCACGGCCATCAACACGCTGGTCAACCCCTCGAAGGCGACCTTCGTGCCCATGATCGCGGAGATCAGGCCCGGATACTTCGTCGCATACTCGCTGATCTTGTCGGACACGTTGCCGACGATCTTGTCCAGGCCCCGCATGGCATCCATCTCGCCCATTTCGCCGAGCGACTTCGCGCGCTCGGCCTTCCATCCGTCCTGACGCTGCATTTCCCGGATGTCTTTGTCGCCGATGCCTTCCTCGTGGGCGTGCATCGTCTTCGTTGCGATCTCGGTGAACTTCTCGCGATTGCCGAGGTAGCCCATCAGCGCGAGCATCTCCTGCCGGTTTCGCACGATCTTGCTGATCGCCGAACCGCCCAGGATCTGCTCCATGCTCTCGTACAGTTCTTTCTTCTCACCGTCATTCTTTGCCGACGCGAGCTTCTTTTTGACGATCTGATAATTCTTGTCCTTCGCCATCACTTCTTCAATGATGTCGCCGAACGCGACGAGCGCGCTCTTGCCCTGCATGCGCTTCTTCGCGAGCTTCACCGCAAGCGTGCCGCCCAGCTCGCGCTTGACCGCATGCGCAGTGTCCGCGCTGTTGAGCTTGTTCAGCAGGTCGAGTGCATTGTTGCCGGCCGCATCCGCCGTGCCGGCCGTCGTCATCGATACTTCGTTCAGGGCGATCAGCTCGGTCAACCCCTTCATGCCGCTCATACCGGCGTTCTTCGCCGATGCCATCTGCTGCGGCAGCCAATGCGCCATCTGACGCAAGTGGAAGCCGCCCATGTGGCCGCCCATGATCGCGGCGTCCAGCGCCTGCGGGATCTGGTCTTCCTTCAGGTTGAAGGTCTGGATACCGCGCATGGCGATGTCGCCCAGCTCGGTCGTGTCCGCACCCTCGCCAGTTGCGTAACGCTGCAGCACTGGCATCAGCTTGAAGGCGGTTTCGTGCGACACCGCGTTCTGACCGAGCAACTGCGTCATCGCGGCCAGCACTTCGTTTGCATCGCCCCCGCCAGCCTGAACGGATGCCTTGACGGCATCACGTATCGTCTTCTCGCCGCGCGTGCGGCCGGCGTCATCCTCTTCATTGAATGCGGTATTGACCGCAAGCGCGACGTTCTGATCGAAGCTCATCGTCTTGCGTACCGGCTCCGCGACCGCATGTGCGGCCGCGATGCCGCCCAACAGCGCCTCACCACCACGGACGACGGCTCCGGTGCCGGCCTGCACAAACCGCAGCTTCGAGCCGCGCTGTTCCAGTTTCCCCATCTCCGCGTTCAGCTCGGCTACGCGCGTGCGGGTCTGTTCGAACGCACGAGCCTGCTCGTCGGCCGACATCATGCCCGAGCGGGCGAGGCGCGCGTACGCGGCTTCGGTGCGATCGATCTCACGCTGGATTTCCGCTTCCGATCGGATACCGAGCGCTTCCCACGCCCGATTGAATCGCTGGTATTCACGCAAGCGCTTCGCGAGTGCTGCGTCGGTCGCGCGCGTCGCGGTATCGGCTGCGGCTTGGGCTGCACGCGCCTCCTGTCCGTAGGCGGCCGCCGTCCGGCCGACTTCGCGCTGCACGATCTGCTGCGACTGCGCCGCCGCTTGAACTGCGCGCTGCTGCACGTTGCCGGTGCGGGCGATTTCGCTCTGGACTGCATGTTCGGCCTGGCTGACTTGGTCTGCACGCTGCTGTGCGCTGCGCGCGCTGGCATCTGCCACGCCACGGACGGACTGCGTCGCCGTCTGCGCGTCGCGCGTCACGCCCTGCAGCATGCGCTGGGCCGGGCGCGACAGCTCGTCGCGTAACCGCACCAGCATCGAGACAAGGAGGTTTTGTGACATCGCTTATTTGCGCTTTTTGTTGCGCCGGGCGGACCGGACGCGGCCGGATTGGCCGGAGTGGGTGGACGCACCGGAACCCCCGTTGAGGGCCTCGGTGCGTTTTTCGAGAAAGCGGCCGATGGCCGCGAAGGTTGCTTCCAGCTCGACGAGCGTCAGGCTGGCGACGCGGCGCTCGTCGAATCCGTACTGGCCGAGGAAGACGACGGCGAGCCGGTAGTCGGCGAGGGCGACCTCGATTCCTTCAGCTTTTTTTTAACCGCCGTCATCGCGCTCGACAACACGTCGAAGTCATCGTCGACCATGCCGGTCGACAGAAACGCGTAGGTCAGCTCGTCCTGCGGAATCGTGCCGAGCTTCGTGAGACAGCGGGCATACATCGCCGTGCTCACGCGCAGATTGGAATCCGCGCCGACCTCTTCGAGTGCCGCGATGTTGTCCGCGACCGTCGGCACGCGGATCTCGAAGTCGAAATGTACGACGCCGTCGTGTTCGATGCCGTAGGTCAGTTGTCCAGTTTGCGTGATCATTCCGTTACCCTGCGCAGTGAAACCATCTTGAGGTCACGGCGGGCTTCGTTGTCCACCGTGTACTTTTCGCTCGCCTCGGTCGTGAAGCAGTCGAGGTAGCTCACGCGCGGGCCGCCTGGCGTGAGCGGCTCGGTCGTGAGCTTCGATCCCTGGATCGCTTCCCAGTCCAGGTCGCCGGTCTCGGGGATCACGACCGTCAGGCTCAGGTCGTATTCCGCGATGCCCTTCGAGAATCCCTTCGCGCGACCGGTGCGGTTCATCGTCTTGACGAGCTTGCGGCCAGTCTTGCCCTGGTAGTTGAAGTCGATCACCTCGACGTCCTGTCCGTCGACCGTCAGCACGATCGCGCCGACGTATTCTTCCAATGCCATTGCTGGCCTCCTGTGGTGTTAAATGATCAGGTCGATCACTGCCGCGAACACATGCAGACCCTGGACCGCTTCGCACGGAATCTTCGAGTTGAGCTGGCCGGCGCTCTGCAGATCCTTCTCGACGATCATGTTGTTCTTCCACTGGTCGACGTTCTCGATGATCTCCAGCTCCTCGGCCTTGTAGGCCACGTCGAGCAGCTCCGAGCGCACCTTCGCTGGCGTCTTTTCCGTCAGCTTGTCGCGCGGGAAGCGAAGCGCGATGCGCTGACGCCACGCCTTGCGCATGTAGTCCAGGATGCGGATCGTCGTCAGATCGAGCAGCGCGGGATCTTCGATACCCTGCGGATCGACCGTATAGGTCGTGATCGCGCGCACGATCTGCACCGTGTCGCCCGGCCCGACCTCGAACGGCGTCACGCCGTTGTGCAGCGCCGCTTCCTGATCCTGGCGGCCGGCACGCAGCGTGATGTCGGTAACGTCCAGTCCGGTCAGCGCCAGCGTATTGAGCGGACGCGCGGGATCTTCCTCGGACGCGATCACGGCCGCGTACGCTGCTGCGATCTGGTACGCCGGCGTGATGGAGCCGTTGTACCAGCCGAACGAGATTCGCCCGGCATTGAGCTGACCCGCGAGTGTCGTGGCAGTCGCCAGCGTGCCGGGCCAGCCTGCCGCCGCGATCGTGCCGCGCTGCTCGAGCGGACCGGATACCGCGTCCAGGTGTGTGCGCAGCGTCGTGAGCGACGCCTGCGTCGAGAACGGGGCGGCAATGATGTCGTGACCGGCGGCAAAAACCGAGGTCAGCGCGGGCTGGATGTCCGGATCGGACAACCCGCCCGCCATCGCCGTCACCGTGCCCGTCACGCCGCTGGTCTGGCTGACGAACGACAGCACGATCCCGTTCCCGGACAGCCCCTTGTGCTTCGCCGTGATCTTGATGTTCGCTGCATTGGTCGCATCGATCGCGGCTGTGACCGGCAGATTCGGCTGTTGGCCGATCTGCGCAACGAGGTTCGCGGCGACCGCCGATGCCGTGTCGCCGTTCGCGACCGCGATGACGGCCGAATCGTTGCCGATCTTGATCGTCACATTACCGGTGCTGGTGGCAGGGCCGGCGATCAGTACAGAACCGGTTGCCGCGACGCCCGCTGCCGCATCATCGACCGCGATGACGGTCAGTTGCAGGTACGCGTTCGCCGTGATCGCGGCCTTTGCCATCAGGTGCGCGATCGATCCACGGCCGAACGCGACGGCGGCCTGTTCGTCGGATGTCACACCGAGCGCAACGAGCGCGGCCGTGGTGCCCGTCGCCAGGCGCTGGCCGATGATCAGCACCTTTTGCAGGTTGCCCGGCAGCGCACTGACTGCGCCGGACGTGTTGAATTCGAAATACTTGCCCGGCTTGCGGGTGCTCGACGGGATACTGTTGAAGGTAACGTTCGGGCTTGCCATCGAATGCCTCGTTCAGTTATTCCGACACCACGCCGGCGGCCGGCGCAGGCAGGACGTTGGCCTGGCGCGGCGCCTGCGTGGCGGGCTTACCGTCGTCGACCTGAAGGTCGGTACGGATCAGATCGCCGTCTTTCACGCGCAGCAGGTAGTACGGCGTCTCGTCGACGTCGATTGCCTTGTCGTCCTCGATGTACTTGCGAGGCGCACCGTCCATCGGGACGCGCACGCCGGGTGCCGCTTTCACTTTCATTGCGTTGCTCCTGTGTCGCCAGCCGGCTGCATCGTCACGATGTCCTGCGCGTCCGGCGCGTTGGTGGCTTCCTTGGTCGGGTCGAGGAAGTAGTTGAGGGCCGTCGTCTCCCAGTACGGCGACGCGGGATCGAGCTGGCCGCCGTAGGATGCAAACGCCGAATCGAGACCGGATGTCGGGTCGTTCGCCTTCACGTCGGCTGGATCGACCGGCTGCGGGAAGGTGCGAACCGGCAGTGCCTGGTCGATCCACTCCGTGTGGAACTCCAGTGCGAAAACAGCGAACGCGTCACGCTGCAAACGTGTGTTAAACAGCGTGCGAACTGAGCCAGGCGCAAACTCGCGGATCGGCAGCGACAGATCCTGCTGAATCAGCAGGCGCGTCACGCCGTAGATCAGCATGTTGGTGCCCACCTCATTGAGAGACGGGCCACCGTGGCGCGATGCTGCTTCACTACGGGCGCTGCGCGCACCTACCATCACGACGAAGGTCGCTTCACGCTTCCACTTCTGGCGGCTGGTATCGACCGGTGACGAGCGGCGGATACCGCCGAACGTGACCCAGGCGGCCGGAAAGCGGCGCACGACGTCGGCGAGGTTCTCGTCATCGAATTCGCCACCATAGGTGGCTACCGACGTCACCATCTTCCCGAGACCGCGTGTTAGTCGATCCACGATCGCCAGCTCGACGGCGGTGATGATCGGCACTGGCATGGGGCTGCCCATCAGAACGCCCCCCGGTCGTCATCACCCCAGATTCGCGAGCCGGACTGAAATGCGATCGTCGTGCTCGGCTGGACCGGCGCGCCGCTCGGCAACTCGCCGAGCGTGACCTTGCCGGCGGCGGCCAGCTCCAGGAAACGCACGGCGTCGCGATAGCGATCGCGGATCTCGTCGGTCATGCGCGTGCCACCGACACACAGCCGGTAACGCGCGATGTCGCAGCACAGGCCGGCGATGAAGCGCGGCGTGCCCATAAACGGCAACGTGTAGCGACCGGCGAGATAGGTGTCGATCTCAGCGCTCGCGTCGTCGAGTGCGTTGCCGGCCACCGCCACGTCGACGGCACCGATCTGATCGCGATCGGAGATCTCGATCATTTCGGTCTCGCCGAAGCGGCGCACCATGTCATCGCTGGTCGCGTAGGCCATCGCTTACTTCCGCCCGTGCGGCTTCGTGGTCGACGTCGCGCTGGTCGCCGCCGGCGCGGTCGCCTTCGCCAATTCCAGCTCATGGATGTGATCGAGCAAGAGCGTGACGTACTCGCTCGGGCATTCCTGCCACGTGAACCCGGACGGGACCATGGCCATGAAGCTATCGGCAACGAACGCCTTATCGCGCAGCACGGCGACCTCTTCGTCGGACACACCTGCTTCGGTGCTCACGAGTACCTCGCGGCACTTGAGCATCGGATCACGCTTCAGACGGTGGATCTGGTTGCTGGTCAGAATGGATTCCGGGACGTCGACGTCGGCGTGGCCGAACTTCAACCCCTCGCGGCGATAACCTTCTGCGCTCGCCGAAACGCGCAGTACCTTGATGTGTGTCGATGCCGACATAGCATTTCTCCAATGCGATTCGATGCGTCACCCGATGGCTTTCACCAGGTCGAGGGTGACGGGATGTCTTCCTCCGCGCTTGACGACCATCGCGCGGCAGTTTCAGGGGGAGGTATCTGGTTACTGCGGGACGGCAGCCGTACCGTCCGAGCCTGCCGCGAGCTGCCAGAAACCGTAGCCACCGGCCGCGCGCGCTTCAGCACCGAACTTGAATTTCTTGCGCATGAACACGTCGTCCGCTTCCGGATCGGTCTGCTGCACGAACACCGGGGCTTTCCGCTCCTGGTAGACGAGCGGACGGACCGGCTTCGTCGTATCCAGCAGATACCAAGCGGTATCCGACGTCAGGCGCGCGTCGCACACGACCTCGGCGGTGCCCCGATACGGGTTCGGCATGCCGTCGTTCAGGCGCTCGTTCTTCATCAGTGCATTCGCGATGTCTTCGAGTGCAGGCGGCACCATCAACACATCGGGCACCACGTTGAGCGGGCGACCGTCCTCGTCGGTGATCTTGCGCATCGCAGTACGCATGACGCCGTAGGTCTTCATTGCGGCCGCCTGACCGGCGATCGTCAGCGGAAGATGGCTCAGGTTCGCGACTGCCTGGCCACGCACGATGTGCGCCTGGCTGAAGAACGCCTGGCCGTCGTAGCACGCGTTGGTGAACCCGTTGTTCAGGAGGTCGACCACGATCTCGTCGGGCAGTTGCTTGGCCGAAAAGCCCGCGCTCTGCGCCTGCGGTGCGTAGATGCCGAGGTTGTCGTCCTCGATGTCGTTGCGATCGACCTCGACCGTCGCTTCCCAGTCGTCGTTGACGACCGTATAGCCGTGTGCTGCGAGTGCCTTGACGTCCTTCTCGCCGATCCATTTGCGCATGCGCGGGAAGCGGTCCAGCCACGCGTAGATGTTCTCGCGGCTGCTGGACGGCACCTTCATCGCGACCCGTTCCCACACGGACGGTGCCGCGTCGAACGCGTTGTTGTAGGTCGTCTTCAGCGTCCAGAAAATGGCCTGAAGGGTTTCTGCGTTGATCAGCATCGAGCTGCTCTCCCGTTAAAGAACCCACACGCCACTGGCGTCGACACCGAGAACGATGCCGGCCTGCGAGCGGGTGCCGTTGCCGTTGGTCTTGGCGACGGTTTGGTTGTCTTCGATGAAGCAGGGCTTGCCATAGCTCGCCTGCGTCACTGCGTCGTCGGCCGCGTTCGCCCACTTGAACGTGACGCCCCGGCGCACCTGGACGGACACCGCACCGTCAGCGCCGGCCGTGTTGTCGACGAACTGCTCGGCGCGGCCGATGTAGGTCAGGTCGGCCTCGGTCTTGCCTTCGATGGCCAGACCGTTCGCGTTCACGGCGACGAGCACGCCGGCGTGGATCAGCGAACCGCCAGCGACCGGCACGGACACGATCCGGCCTTCGCGCATTTCGGTATTACGATCAGCGGTAGCGGCGGGCATTACGCGGCCTCCTTGGTCTTAGCAACGGCAGCCGGGTCAACGCCCATCTGGCGGCACAGAGCCAGTTCGGTTTGCGACAGACCTGCCGCCGCAGTGGCAGCACCCGTGTTCGCCCCCGGTTCCCGGCCGCCCGTTTGCGTACCGGTGAGCGCGGCGATCTTCGGCGCGGTCGACACGAACGTCTTCAGCGCGGCGAGATTGCTCTTGCCCAATTCGCGCGCCCAGGCTTCCTGCGCCGGCAGCAACTGGCCGGCCGTGAGCGCTGCGTCGACGATCTCGTTGACCTCGCGGCCGGCGACCTGCGTCGTGAGTGCGGCGAGCTGCGCCTGCATGCCGGTCACAACCGACACCGGAACGAACTTCGCCGGGTCCGGGTTGCCGGCGGATGCCGTGAGCGCGACGATCTGCGCATCCTTGTTCGCCTTCTCGGCGGTCAGTGCGACGACCTGGTCGGCGTCGCTCTTGGCCTTCGCCAAATGCGCGTTCAGCGCGGCGAGTGCCTCGGGTTCCGGCGTCTGCTCGGTCAGCCCGAGGGCCGTGAGCATCGCCAGCAGCAGCTTGTTCATCTGCAGCTCCTGATGGTTGTGGGAAAGTCGGGAAGCAAGGGACGACAGTGCGACGGCCTGCATGCCGTCGAGGCCGGGGTTGTTCGTGAGCGCCGCCATGTGCAGGCGCGTGGCAGCTCCGGTCTGCGGGTCGAACTCGAAAACGGGAGAGATGTAGCGGTATTCGCGATCGGCGATCGCCTTCGCGGCGGCCGGCGTCCAGTCGACGTCGGTCGCGAACAGGCCCTGGCCATCGCGCCATTCGAGGTTCTTGAACCAACCAGCCGCAGGCGCTGGCTGGCCGTTGGCCTGACTGTTGAGCGTCTGGTGCTCGTAGTCGATGACCATCGGGTTAGCTTGCTGGGCGGCCAGCGCGGTGAGGGTCGCCGCTTCCTGCGGGCCGCACACCCATTCCTTGCACTCGGCGATCGTCGCCGGGCGGCCGTCGCGTGCCGAGAAGCGGCCGGCGGGCAGCAACTGAATCGCCTTGCCAGTACGGTCGGTGATTTCGACGGTCAGCGCCGCGAGTGCGGTGCCGGTCGGGGATGTGCGGTGAGTAGCCATGCCGCCATTCTTCCGGGCGGCAGCATTGGCGATCAGTGGAGGGATGTCAGGAGGTCAGCCACTCGTTGCGGTGGACTGCGGTGCAACTATATAGCTAGGGCAGAAACCGTCGAAGATGCCGATTCCGGCGGGATTGGGGCCGATGTGCCGTGACTCCCTATCCGACGATCGAAACTAACGTGTACTCTAAACACGCTGGCGGGCATGGCGCTGGCCGGGTGGTACCTGCGTAGCCATCCGGTCCCGTGAGCGGCTTGTAGGCGGCTTTAAACAGAGCTGCAATCTGGCGACGTGGGTAGCGGTGTTTCTCGATCCGGACCAGGATCGCCAGAATGATTTGCGTCACCACTCGTGACGCAGCTTGCCGAGTCCGAAATAGCCGACCACCGTCCCGCTGATCGCGGCCCAGAACTTCACTTTCAGGATGAACCATGCGTCGTCGGGGCGGACCGAGGGTGCACGCAGGTCGTCGCCGTAGTCCCAGTTTCCACTGAACGCGTAGCTCAACAGGTTCCATCCGTGGGGAATCAGCAGCCAGAGCGCCAAGATCGCGATTAGCGCGACCGGGACGACCCAACCAGGAAGATCCAGCACGTCCGTCGCGAGCAGCCGCACTACAACGTACGCACATACAAACACAGCCAGCGTCCAGAAGCCGTAGTTCACAAAAGCATTGAATGATTCAAAAAAGTTCATGATCTTGTTCTTTGTTTCGTTTGTTGTTCGGATTAGCCGGCAACCCGGCGCAGATAGTTTGCCACGACCGATTCGATTTGCACGCCGTCCGCGTCCGCCATCGTCATGAACGGCCGCGCCGGGATCTTGGAGCCGGGATGGTTGACCTTTTTCGCGAAGATGCCGCCGAAGTGCAATGCCTTCGCATTCTTCGGGACGATCGTGTGCGGCTTCGTCTGGCCGCCGAAGTTCTGGATCGCTGCATAGATGAGGTTCGTGCCAACCTGGGCGCTCGTTCCGTCGAACGACTGCGTGATGCTGTTCACGAGCGCTCCGGTCTGGTGCAGGATGCGCATTGACCTGGCCGCGCGCTGGCCAAGCTGGATGCTCCAGGCCCCCGACTTGAACTTACCGCGCCCCGGCTTCAGCTCGCGGCCAACGCGGCCGGCCAATGTCGACGGCGCGAGGCCGAGCCACTTCGGGCGGCCTTCCTGCGCGAAGTTCTCGTCGACCGCGTCGGCCATGATCCCGGAAATTTCGCTCATGACGGGCGTGGCGTCAGCCATTGCGCGGACCACGCGGTTCAGGGTCGCGCCGAACAGGCGGTCGTCGATCTCGATTTCGATCATCGGCTATACTCCGTTTATACCGATTGCAGTCGCACAAGCTTCCGACTGACGCGACCAAAGGAACTGCACGGTGGCCCGCGACGAGTCGGCGTCGCGGGCCTCGTTATTTGCGGTATGCGAGGAATCCTTCGCGCTGCCTTTCTATATAGCGGCGTCGCGCCGCTTCGCTGCGATCAGTGTTCGCCATCATGGCCGTCGAGCCAGACCAGCCGTCCTGGCCGAACTCGAACACGCTCAGGCCGTACTGCGCGCCGTCCTGGCCGTCGATTTCCCACGACTTGATGTAACGGCGTTTCAGCAGCCATTTCCCAGGCTGATCGCGGCTTTCCTCCCACCGCAGCCAGATCTCGTCGGGCGACTGGATCGCACGGGCGAGCAGCCCCATGTACGCGCCGCGACCATCCTTGTCCGCCTTCCAGGTGCCGTCGCTCGCCTTGAACAGATCGTCCGAGATCGCGACGGGGGTGCGGGTCGCATCTTCAAACACCTTCGCCTGGCCGAGCTGGAGATCGAACTCCTGTAGGAAAGCCTTGGCGTACTGCTGCGGCTCGCGTCCGGCCGGTAACAGACTGGATGCCGGCACGCGCGTCGGCACCGGCAGATCCGGCAGTTCGACGCCCGATGGGAACGTGCGCGGCAGATTGTCCAGCGGGGGCGGGGTGAACGGCCGCAGCCACTCGCGTCCCGGATTGAACCCGAATCCCGGATCGGGCAGCACCAGCTTGCCCGTGATCGGGCTTCGGTACGCCGTCGCCGGTTGCGTTTTCCCATCGCGGCCGACCGGCTGCTCGACCGTTTCGAGGCGGCCCGCGCTGGTCGGTGGATTCTCGGCGTCGCGATAGCCGAACGGCCGGGTACGCACACGACAGCGGCACCGGTATCCGCACGGCGGATAGAACACCGACCAGAACGGATCGTCGTAACGGAACACCGAGCCGTGCAGCGCCGCATGCGAGGGCCGGGTCCGGTTGTCGAGAATCGCGACGTATTCCCACCAGGGCCGCGTGTCGACCTGTGCCATTTGCGTCGCGAAACGCCCGGCCATGTACGACGACTGCATGTTCGTGCGGAAGATCGTATCGAGCCGGCGCGGTGTGAGCCGCCGCCCCTGAATCTCGCCCGTGTCACCGTCGACCACGTCGCCACGCCCGAACCAGCCCTTCTTCTGCAGCGTCGGGATCAGATCATTCTTGAACTGCTCGAAGGTCGTGCCTTTCTTGAGGGCGTCCGTCAGCGCCGCGCGGATGTCCTGCAGCACGTCGACCTTCATCACGCCCGCGACGGTAAACGCACGTGCGTGCGCTTCTGCCGCGACGTCCTGCCACCGGAATCCGAGCTGATACCCCTTCGACTCGAAGTACCGTACCGCCTCGGCCGGCTCCAGACCGATCGCGTAGGAGAGATCAACCCCCGCCATTCACGCGCCCCCAGATGTCCGCGACGAACAGCGCCCGCGCGAGCAGCTCGGCGACCTGGTCGTCGCTCATGCCGGGCTGCGCGGACAGCAGCGCATCGATCGCGTCGTCCGGCGTCTCGCCGGCACGGATGGCCGTGATGACTGGTGCGAGCAGCTTGTCGACGCCGGCTGCGATCGCGTCAGCCGGCAGAACAGTCTCGTCGAGCGCATGCTGATCCGGGTAGACCACTTCGCCGCGGTCGTTCGTGAGCACCGCCTTATAGGTCATGCGCGTGCCGGCGATCGGCGCACCAGGCGCAGCCGGGATCTTCTCGGCCGGCGGACGGAACTCGGGTGGCAGCGCCATGATCGGATTCGGAATCGACAGCAGCGTGTCGCCATCCTTCGCGGCCGGAATCGACAGCTTCTCGCGTGCCCAGTCGACCGGGATCGGCATTCCCATGCCGACCAGTGGCGGAAGTGCCTTCGACAGCATTTCCATGTCAGCCGGCTCACGGGTTTCGAACACGAAGCGGGGCATGCGGCGCGGGTCGACATTGGCGACGTTCAGCGCCAGCATCGGCCAGATCAGACCGCTCGTGATCGTCGCGGCGAGCTGACGCGCGTCCGACACCATCAGATCGTGCCGGACCTCGTTATGGACATTGCCGAGTGCGTGCGTCGACGACTTGCCGTCCGCCTGGCTGGTCAACGTGCCGCCGAGGATTGCCTTCGACTGACTGCGCTCCATATAGTTGATGAGCGACAGGTGAACGGCATCGGTGCCCTTGGCGGCTTCCTCGAACTCGATCTTCATCTGTTCCGGGATGATGCCGGCCGCGTTGTGCCCAATGCTTGCCACCGCCTGCAGCAGCGCGCGCTTCTCGTCGTCGGTCGAGCCGGCCGGATATTTGCCCAGGCGCAGCGGCAGACCGTAGATATGCAGGAACTCAGCCAGATCCCGCACGCCATAGTTTTTAAACAGGTACGGCCACGACAACACGCGATGCAAGCCGCCGCGCGCGATGTAGCCTGATTTCGCCTTGTGGCGGTGCACGAGCCAACCGAACGGCCACAGCGGCGTGCCGTCGACGTCGATGCCACGCAGCCGGATCTCGTTGCGGTTCTCCCACGGATTCATGAACCAGCGCTGCGGCCGGTGCTCCAGCGACTTCGGCATCCAGAGCTTTCCCAGGCGCTGCCAGTCCATTTCGAGTGCGGAGAAACCGTGACCGATCGCGTCGAGGCAATCGAGCTGCACGTCCTCGAAGTTGGGCAGATCGACGATCCACTCGCGCACCTGTTCCGCGAGCTTCTTCTCGGCCGCGCTCGCGTTGCGAGGCGGGACGACGTCCCAGTCCAGCGTGAGCAACACACGTTTGCGCTTGCTCATCTCCGCGAAGATGTGCGGGTCTTTTTCTTCCATGTCGGTGAACAGATCCGACTGCGCGATCAGGTGGCCGCGCTCGGCATCCTCCAGGATGCGCGCGAGCCGATGCGGGTTGAGACCGCGCGCCGGATGTTCCTCGTAACTATATTGAAGCCACGCGAGCTGGGCGGTCTGCTGTTCCGACAGCGCGCGCCGTTCCATCGGGTTGCCGTTGACGTCGACGATTTGTGCCATGTCTGTTCCTTACCTACCAGGCGCCGTTGCCGAAGCGCTGGCCGCTAATTCCGGCGTCGCCGTTTTGCGGCAGTTTTGACACCGGGGTGTACTCGAATTTCATGCCGCCACGCGACACCGCGATCGCCCACAGCAGGTGCAACGCGCACAAGCCGTCGTAGTGGTGGCCGCTCTGCGGCTCGGGCCAGCTGTCCAGCTCGCCGAGTAGCTGAACGAGCGACGGGTGCATCAGGAGGCTGGGAGCCAGCCGATCGGTGATGAACGGTTCCAGCGAGTCGATGCGCACTTCCTGCGGCACCGTGGCCGTGACGCCGACGAGCGGCAGCGCAACACCGACGTCGAGGCCGGCCTGGATGAACGTCTGCCGCGAATGCTCGTAGGCGTTGTTGTTCTCGAATGCGATAGACAGACACTGGAACTCGCGCTGCATCGTGATCAGGTCGGCCTCCAACTTCGATGGCACGCGCCGCTTGATCACCGCGTGCATCACGTGCAGCTTCTTCGCTACGGTGTCCCATCCGCCCACCAGGAGCGCAGACGGATCGGACGTTTCGCCTCGGCCCATCGACGGATCGCATGCGCCGAAGATGCGCCAATATTGGGAACGCTGCGCCCAATAGGTGATGTAACCGAACACCTTGTCTTCCTCGGTGCGCGGGTCACCCTGCATCTCGGTCGAGAATGCGCGCGGAGACTTCGCCCGCTGACGCATCAACCAGAACAGCGAGCGCACAGACGGCCATGACGTCTCCGCGCCTTCGTCCATCTCGGCCTGGCGCTCGACGTAGAAGCGGAACGACGGCAGCTCGTCGTCCGGCACGACCTCGCCGCGAGCCGACGCGGCGGCGATCGCGTCCTTGTCGACGTTGAGCATCAGCTCCTGACATTGTTCCCACAGGTCCATGCGCGCAGGCATCGTCTCGATCGCGCGGAAGTGGTGCACGACGTGCCCGATGCTGCGCTTCGCGCGCGAGATCGGATCATCCTTGTCGAGCACGGTACCGACGCCTACATACTTGACGCTGCCATCCGGCGGGCCGAGGTAGTCGATCGCCTTTTCCAGCCAGGTCCAACGGTTCTGGCGCTCGGTCGGGCTTTTCGCTTCCGCATCGGTGATCAGATCGTCGCCGAACAACACCTTCGGCCGGCTCGCGCCGTGGAACGTGCCACGAATTGCCTGCTCAGCACCGAACGGTTCCACCTTGACGCCGGTCTTCGAGATGAACTCGCCGACCTTCCACATCGGCCCTTTACCGCATACCTCGGGAAAGTCGAGTGCGAGCGACGCGTTAGCGGTTAGCTCGGTTTTAACCACCTCCAGCAGCTTGGTCGGCAGCGACGTTTCCGCGCCGAGCAGGATCAGGTAGTCGAGGAACGGCGGCGGCTCGGCGGTCCAACCGATCTCGCGGCGCACGTCGTCGCGTTGCAGCAGCCCCTGCACGATGATGTACACGGGGCCGATTTTGGTTGTGAGCGACGACTTCGCTTCGCCGCGCGGCGCTACCCACCATTCGCGCGTACCGCCGGCCTGGCGCAGCAGCTTCGGGAACCGACCGCAGAAATGCCCCTGGAACAGCGACGGTGTGCCGCGAATGTGGTGCGGGAAATAGGTGTACGCGAAGAACTGATAGTCGCCGTCGACGAGCACGCGACGGCGACGCTCGCGCCGTGCCTCGGGCGACGGATCGAGACCGGTCGCGTGTGCGTCGATGTCGCGGCGCAGCTGTGCCGCCAGTTCGGCCAGCTCGTCGCGAAACTGCTTTTCGGTGAATTTCTGCGTCATGTCGTTGACCGTCTTTGTGGCAATCGCCCGGATTTGAACCGGGGCCGGCGGGCGCCCACCGTCTGGAATTCCAGCCTCCCCCTCAACAGGGTGCTCTACCTGACTGAGCTACGATTGCCACAAAGACCGGTTCTCCCATTAACCGTATGCGACGGCCAGCTCATCGCCGAACGGGCCGAGCACCTCGGCGAACGCCGCGATATGGGTGGGGTGACGTTCCTTGATGAACGCAGCAAGACGCTGGACCACGCCCATCGCGACCGCCAGCTCGTTCGTCTCGGGCAACACCCGCTTGCTGGCGTTGATCGTCTTGTTGTACGCATCGGCCAGGCTGGCCAGCATCTCGACCTTCTTCGGCGCAGGAAGCTCGCCTTGCTCAATCTCGGTCAGCGTTGCCTGGTACTGCGTGACCAAGCCGGCGAGCATCTGGCGGGCGGCGCTTTCGACGCCGCCGCCCGCCATCAACTGCGCACCCTGGGCCTTGTCCCAATCATCGCCGGCTGCGAGCGCGTCATCCTTCCAGCGGCGTGCGGTCGAATACGCGACGCCGTACCGCGAGCTGGCGATTTCAAGTGACAGGCGGTCGAACACGTAGGCCCGACGCACCTTGTCGCGCATTTCCTTCGGATAGGCCATGTACCGGTCAGAAGCCGAGCTTGTGTCGGATGAATGCGATGCCCGTCGCGACGATACCGCCCGCGACACCACCGGCCACGCCGCCCGCGATCGCGCCGTTGCGTACCGCTCGCTGTTCGATGCCTTCAATCGTCGCCGTCAGTGCGCCGATGTCGCCGTCGATCTTGCGCAGCAGTTGCAGCTGCTCGGTGCTGGTCGAGTCGAGGCGTGCGCCGCCGGCAGTCGGTGCCGGTTCGTCGAGCGGCTGCGACGGGGCCGTCGCCGCCGCCATTACCGATGCTGTGTCGGCCGAGGACATGCCGTTCACGATGGTCGCGTCGATTGCTGCGGCCGAATTGATCGGCGAATCGGTCGCTGCGTCGCCGGGCGTCGAATTGCCCGATGCGCCGACGGCGGCAGTGGATGCAAACACGGAGGCGGCCGTATTGGTCGAGTCAGCGTTCAGCGGGGTATCGGTTGCTGCGGTATTCGTTTGGAGTTGGTCCATGGTGATTTAACGAGGTACGGTTTTGGAAAGGCTGTCGATCTTCGCGTCGATCCGTGCGAGTAGTTCCCGCACCTCCTGACGCTCGCTTCTTACTTCGTCGCGACTCGCGCATTCGCGGGCCACCATCTCGCGGAAGTCCGCCAGATTCTTCTGCAGCAGGCCGATCTGCCGACGATCGCTCTCAGCGTCGCTCTGCACGCGTTTCACCCATACGCCGACCGCTGCGAGGCATACGGACCACAACGCACCGAGCACGGCCATTACGACAGCGGAGGCGTCAAGCGTGAATTGCATGTCCCCTCCGTTTCAGAGCTGCGGCTTCGCGGCGGCTTTGACACTCGATGCAGTAGCGGCAACCTGGTGCCGCGACCCGCCGCGCTTCAGGAATCGGCACGCCGCATTCTTCGTTCTGGCAAACGAACGCCGATTCTCCGTGCGGCGCATTCGCGCGGGCGGCGGCAATCGCCAGCTCGCGTGTCTGTTCCTCGATCATCGAGGCCCGATCAAAATCGTCCATGCCTATTGCGTGTTCTGCTGCGGTTTCTGGCGCTCGGCTTCGATGTCGAGCACCTTGTTCAGTTGGGTGTCGATACGCCGGTTACGGGCCGCGTAGTCGGTGAGCCAGTCGAGGATGTCCGCTTGTGATACCCCGGAATCAAGGGCGTCATCGGCTCCGGTCTCTGCGCCAGCTCCGCCGGTAACGGCGCTATTCGGCAGGGGATCAGCACTGGCGTCGACTGCGACGCCGTTCCACACGCGGACAAAGCCGCGAGTGAACACACAGCGAGGCAAAGGCTCGGGATTCGCAGCGAGCGTCGGGCGGTATGTCTGCGTGACGACATCGATCTTTCCTTTGGCGGTAGAGGTGAGATGGTCGATCTGTTGCTGGGCGACGATGAGCGCCTGAGCGGCCTGGTTGCCGCGATCGACCTCGGTGGCGTAGCGATCGTCGGCAATGCGGGCGGCGTCGGCCGCAGCTTTCTGCTGCGTTTCGCGCTGCTCCGACAGCGCGAGATCACCGCGCGTCGTTGCAACGTGATATCCGTGCTCGTAGCCAGCTGCACCAGCGAAGGCAATCGCTACAGCGATACCGATGACGGTCAGCGCCTTCGCGTATTCACTGATCATTGGAGCCTCCCGATGCGGGCTTTCGAGCGAATGCGCTGATGCCGGTGATCACGGCCGAATATCCGCCGACGCAGGCGAGATACGCGTACCATTCCTCGACGACGAGCGTGCCCTTGTAGCCCTTGAATGCGAACACGGCGGTTGCAACGGCCGACGCAACATTCGGCCAAAGCTTCGTATGCGACAGCTTCCCGTCGACACCAGCGATGAGATCACGCAGCGACATTAATGACCCCTCCGGCCGCCTTGTACAGCGAAGTGAGGTAAGCGACCGTGTTCGTGTGCTGACCGTACGGCGAGCCGGGCAGCGACGCCCAAATATTGCTCGCCTGCGCGAGGGCAGCGCCGAGGTTGCCGTTCTGGATCAGCCGGATCGAGCCACGTTCCTTGAGTTGCTGGATGGCGATGCGGTCCTGCGAGATCGGGCTGAAGTCGGAAAGGTTCAGCAGCTTCGCGTAGGGCTGAAACCACCGGAACAGAAGCTGATAGCGGCCGGCCGCCGTCGAGTTCAACGCGGAATTGAGAATGTCCGGATGGGTCGCGTAGCTCGGAAATGTGCGCAAGTTCGGCGGGACCGACTGACCGTTGCGCATGAGCGGCCCGTGCGAGCCGACGAGTACGTTGTAGCCGTCGTCGCTGTGGGCGAGCGTCCACGCGTCGATCTCGCTGCCGGCGATCGCGTCGAGCAGCGCGACAACGTTCTTGCCGCCGGCTTCTTCAATGGAGATTCGTGCCATCTGACTTCCTGTCTGAGTTGAGGGGAAGTCGGATCGGTCACGATTCGCACTCGCCCTGAATGGATGAGAGCGAGTTTATGAATGGCACTGACATACGACATGACGTCATGTGTCAGTACCAAAGAGAAGCCCCGCACGATGGCGGGGCTCGGTGGGAGAGATAGTGTAGCGTGTTAGAACAGCGCGAGCTGATCGACCTTCGCGACGATCTTGTCGGCCGATTTGAGGATGCGCCAGATTTGTCGACTGGACATGCGGTGCGTAGCTGCCAGGCGGGACACTGCGAACACCGCGCTGTGTTCCCGCGTGATCTGGTCGAAGTCGCTGCGCAACTGACGATGGAACATTTCGCGCACTGCATCGCGGCAGGTTGGAATATCCAGCGACTCGCCACCGAAATGCTTGCAGAGCTGCTCGGCGGCTTCAGTGCCGATAACCTCGGCCAGTTCTTCAAACCGGGCTTCGCCCGATCGGGTCTTGCGCTTTGGCACCGGAAACACTACACCTGGCATCGCACGAATAAGGGCGTTCGTCGCGGGCAAGCCGATGACCGCGATCAACGTACGAGCCGTGCGCGGCAGCAGATGCTCGACGTCGCCGAGATTCATGCGCGCCTCGTTCGACGGTTGGCGTCATACTGCAACGCGGCGATCAGCTTGGACAGCATTGCATCGTCGCAAAACTCGATCGCATCGACCTTGCAGATTCGCTTCACCATGCCGCCAAGATAATCCCAAGAGCGGCCCGCATTGGCGAGCAGTGCCTCGATCTTGCGGATCTGAGCAGTGCGCGACCGCGCAACGCTGGGGCGGCGTCCAGCATCCCGCTTCGGTTTGAAGCCGCAGCGCTCGAAGTGCTTCAACAGCTTATGCGCCCCCTCAGGCGTCAGGTCTTTCGACGAACTCACGCCGGCGATGCTGCGCAGCACCGTGCGATATTCATCGTCGGTCATTGCGAGCTGTTGCTTCGCGATATGGATCTTCGCGACGGTGGTCTTTGCGATCAGCATCACGACCTCCACCAGCGCCGCAGCTCGCGACGGCAGAGGCATACCAGAAACACGATGCCGGCTACTATGGTGATCACATCAGACATTAGCGGCCTCCTGTGCGGTGAGGTCGACAGACGTATTGACCGCCACGCCCACTGATACGAGGGTGACCGATTGACACACTCGCGCGAAGTGACGAAGCATCGTGCTGGTCGTGTTCCATGACGGCATGTAGAACGTGGAGGTATGGTCCAGGTTCGGAAAGTACTTCCGTGCCTTCCGCTTTCCGAAGTTCTTCTCGATCTTCGCTCGCTCAGTCGGTTTGTATGCGCTGATCTTCACCGGCCGGTAGAACCGATGTTCCGGCGCAGCTTCCTTCAGATACTCTCCCTTGAACCAGCCGTTCACATAGACCATGAGGTCGTACCGGCGCGGCTTCGTCCTCTGCACCTGGATCGTGATGGTATTGCCATCACAGCGAAGCACAACGCAGCCGAACGGAAACGACAGCTCAGTATCGATCCGCTGAATTTCGTCTTTCGACAGTTTCGACACGTGGCCTCCTTAGATTGCCGCGAGGTCGAGGCTGATGGCGCGATACTCCTCGGTGTCCTCGATGCGTTCGTACAGACGGATGTACGGCTTGCTGCCAGTGACTCGGATGCTGTCGACGATCGCGCGCATTGCCTTCGTCCACTTGGCATCGTCGATGGCCAGGCGACGCAGCGCGAGAATTCGCCCGGTGTTCACGTTGCCTTCCTTGTCGACCTGGAACGCCTCGTTGATCAGCACCTTTACCTTGTCGTTACTGCCTTCCGTCCACTCACGCAGGCATTCGTCGATCAGCTCCTTCGCAGCCTGCAGTCGTTCGTCGAACTGGATGTGGTCTGCGATTTTGCGAACGATCTTGTACTGCCCGTTAAACGTGATGAGGGAAATGTTGCCCTTAGCGCCACCCACCTTGACGCCGTACTCTTCGTGGCTAGTTTCGATGAAAGCCGCGATGTCGCCGAAAGCGCGCGCCTTGAAGTCGACCATCGCGGACTGCAGGCGTTTCGCTTCGTCAACCAGCGCCGTGATCGTTTGATCGCGCAATTGGTCGATCGGTGCGACGAGTGATTCAGGAACGAGTCGGCCACGAGCGTCCTTCACGTAGCCTGCCGGGATATGCTGTTCAGTCATGGATTTTTCCTTCCTTGGAAAATTGGTTCATTTCTTTCGTCAGCCGTCGCAGCGTGCTCAGGCTCTCTTTGATCGTCGGTGTGATCTGCCGACTGCCGGATTCGGCTGCCACAACAACAGCGGGCACGGCAGCGGCCGGTGACGTTCGGGCCTCGGGCGTACCCAGTCCGGCGTGTCCCTGGCGTTGATGTTCCAGATGTGTCTCGGCGCGCGATTCGGCCTTGTCCGAAAAGCCCGCGAGTACTTCGAGCAGGTAGCCATGGGTCTTGAGCGGCAGCTTGAGGCGCCCCTGATCGCGCTGCGCGAGCATGTGTTCGAATCCCTGTCGCCAGTAATCGATCGGACAAACCCACGTGCGCCCGTTGCGCTCGATTTGCGCGGCGCGAATCATCGGTGCCAGCTCATTGATCAGGTTAGCGACGCGGGAGTGGCTCATCTGGCTTTTCGTCGGCGCGAAGAGTCCGATGTAGCGCAGCATGGGTTTGACGAACGACTCTCCGGCGGGATGGGCTTCGATGATCGCGTTGAGTGCCTCGCGCGGTGCATCGTCCGCGAGCAGCACGTCCAGGCTCATCACCGCGCGGCAGTTCGGGCAGCAGAGTTGCGGCAGCGGCATCAGTGCACCTTCCGCTTTTCGTCACCCATCACGACGACACGGTTTTTGCAAAACGTGGTCAGTGCCTGGGATACAGCATCACGATCGCCTTTGAGGTGCGCAACGACGATCTTCGAAACTTCTGCGGTCACGTCAGCCAGCACGCGATTGAGCGCTTTCAATTCGGACACTGCGTTCACGCCGGCCCGATTGGCTGTATCGAGTGCCTGACGAAGCTCCGCTACGGTTTTCTTCGACCACGGATCGTCGCCTTCGCAGTTGTATGGCGGCAGCGGTTCTGCCTGTTTCCCGGCACGAGCAGCTTCCGCCCATTGCCCGGTCTGCCGGATCTCATTCGATTCGTTCGTCTCTTCGAGCATTTCGCGCAGACGCGGGCTGGCGTCGAGCTGCGCGTCGAGGATCGCAGCAACGCCGCGATGATCGCCCCGCAGGTGCTGCATCAGCACTCGATTGACCAGACCAGCCAGCTCGTTACCCGCAATGTCTCGCCTCTGCGCATCGGCTGCGTACCGGCGCAGCCGCTCGTTTGCGTGCCCCAGCTCGCGGCGCAGTTCGGGGACGGTTTCGAAGGCATCCGGGTTCGCGACAAGCACGCCAGCAATTTCGTTGTTCATACCGTAGTCCTAATCTAGATGGTTATTTCGCGATGCTTTTGTCACTTCCAATTAGCCGATCAGTTTCCCCGCTCGGTCCAAAGCACGCGCACGTCGCCAATCTTGAATTGGCCCGTGCGGTACCGCGTCGCGCCAGAGCCACCAGTGCGGTAGTAGGTCGCTTCGCCCTTCGTCACCAGCTCGGCGCAGCTCTCGCAGTTCTGCACCTGGATCGTCGGCTTCGAGTGGTTCGAGAACTCGATGCCGATGACCACAAAGCCTCGCTCGGTCAGCGTCTCGATCGCCGCTGCGATGCGCAGTGCCGTCAGTTGCATGAGCTGGTTGATCGGCGGCACGGTCGGACTGGTGGCGTTAAAACTCGGCGTCATTTGGACTCTCCTTTAACGGGGCGATGCGTACAGGTCTGGCACGTGCGCCAGTGCGACAAGGCAAGGGGGTTATTCACCGGCGGCCGGCGCGCGGCAAAATCCAGGCATACCGTCGGCGTCACCAGCTCGGCGGTATGCGTGCATTTCACTTGGCCGAAGACGCGCAGAACGCGTGCGGCCACACGGTCGGTCTTGCCCGGATACTTCCCGGACAGCACCAGGGAAATGGTCGTGCGGGACAGGTCGAGCTTGCGCGCAACGTCGGCCTGCGACGATACGAACACCGCCTCGCGCAACAAAACAAGCCAGCGGTCAGCAAGCGTCATGGTCGGGCTCCTCGTGCCACACGATCTTCCCGAGGTTCGGGTCATATACCGATTTCGTGCGCTGGATCATCGGCGGGCGCGGCCCGGTGTACTTCGATGCGAGCAGACGATAGCGCGCCTGTTTTGCCCCCTTGCCACGAATAAATGCGTGACCGGGGTCGACGATCGTCAGATAGCCGGCATGCGCGAGACATTTGACGTACGACTGCGCCGTTGAGTCAGTGATCGCGACATCGGGTGTCGACGCACGCAGCGCCAGCTCGCGCGACGTGAAGTCGCCCATGATGCGCATCGTGCGCCACATGTTCTCGTTGCCGCGCGACTGCACGACGGGGCGGCCCTGGCGGTCGAGGCGCGGCGCTTCCACGCCGGTATCGCGCACGAGCCGATAGTGCTTCCGATCGTTGATCGCCTGGCGCTCGCCGAGCTGCTCGATGACGCCACCGCGTTCGAGCGCCTGCAGGTACGTATGGACGGTCGCCTTGTCGATGTCCGCAGCGCGCACGATCGAGTGCGGGGTGAAGTCGTTCGCCTGGCGGCGGATGGCTTCCCATACGCGCTGGCGCGGCCCTTTGCCGCCAGTCAGTTCGAGGTGTGCGGGCTTCCTAGGCATGGTCGCTCCCTGCGTTTGCGCCGGCGAGAAACGCGCAAACGGCGACGAGCAGCAAAGACCAGGCAGCGACGCCGGTCCAGGCGAGCAGTTCGATCCGATCATGCGCGATGACGCATCCCACGATCATGATCACCACGGCGACGCCCGACGCGATCATGGTCAACAGGTGGATGTGCTCAGCCGCTCGTGCCATCTGAGGCGTGGTGGTTTCGTAGTTGTGCATGACGATCACCTCACACTCGACGTTTCGGCGCTTCGCCGGTGTACAGCTCGCGCTTGCCCCACTTCGCGAGGTCGATCGCGTCCAGCCCCTGGACCATCGCTTCTTCCTGAATGCGTTCCAGATTCACGCACACGCGGCGTACCGAGCCGTGTGACAGGTCCACCAGCTTCGCGAGCAAGTCTTCGGCAACGTCGACACTCGGGCAATAAAGCGGACGCAGCTTGTGCGCGTCTTCGAGCGTGACGGGCTGCGCCGGCACCCAGGCAAGCACGCGACCGTGCATTCGTTCCCAACGCTTCAGTTTGTTCGGCAGACCTTCCTCACCGATCATCAGGATCGGGGCCTGGCTGGACTCGTACAGATCACGGACCAGTTCGACGGCGTTGCGGTCGACTAGGTGGTCCATCTCGTCGATCACCAGCGGCCGGCCGCTCGCGGCCAGTTCCTCGGCGACCTGATCAGCCATCTCGGGAATGGTCGCGGCCGGCTTGATTCCCATTTCGAACAGTACCGCCTTTAGGAAATGCTTCTTCGTCCAGACCGACTTCGCCTGCACGTAGCGCGCGCGACGCGTGTTGGCAACGAAGTTCGCCGCCATGCTCTTGCCCCAACCGGAAGGGCCATAAAAGCAGACGAGGCCCGGCAGGTTGGCGCTGCGCGAGACAGCGCGTTCGATCGCGATGTCGCACATGCCGAGGTTCGCGATCTGCGCGATGGAACCGACGGATTTACTGTTCATATCGTTTTGTGTCATTCTTCGCCCACGGTGGTCTTACAGTTGGTTGGCGAGCTGCAACTCGCCGGCTTCTTCCTCGCGGCGCTTTTGCGCCGCGAATTCTTTGCTACGCTGGTACGTGCCGTACCACTTCAGGTCTTCAGCGCGATCGATCGCCCCTCCGTTAGAAATGTGTCGATCCAATGCCTGCCAGCGGGCAAATCGCTGCGCCGCCGTTTCGGGCATATCGATGACGGTTGCTGACGGCTGCGACGCTGCCTCGACGGTGACCGGTGCCGGCTCGATGACAGGCACGTCGATCGCACGGGCATGCAGCGCTTCCCGCGAGATCCGGCCGATACCGGGGATCTCCAGCACTTCCGGCGTTTCCATTGGCAGGGCGCGGTAGCCGCGTCGTTCCGCCTCGATCTCCTCACGATGAGCGTCGTTGCGCTTGAGGCGTGCGTCTGCACGCTTCTCCCGAGCCTGCTCGACGAAGGACATCGGGAAGTAGTGCCGTTCGTTGCCGCCAAATTCCGCCTTGCAGATAAAGCGGCCGTCCGGGTGATGCACCCACACGTGCTTCGCATCGTGAATGTCGTACGCAACGTGCACGACCTCGTCGTGGAACTCTTCGAGCAGCCCGCTGAAGTAGCGGTTGTTGAAAAGCTGAACTTCGCCGCGACGCACCGTGCGCTCGATCCGTGGACGGAACACGTTCTGCGCTTCGGCATCGGTCAGCCTGACTGGCTCCCATGCCTTCGCCTCGAACGTCGAGAGCATTTCGTTCGGCGTCATGTGGCGACGCTTGCCGTCGACCGGATCGACGATCTTCGGCAATGAGCTATGCGGACGTGCGTTGTACTTCTCCATTTGCTCCTGGCAGAACTGCATGAACAGGTCCCATCCCATCAGGGGCAGTGCGCCGCCTTTCTTGATCGCGGCACGCGTGATCTTGAAATGAGCGTGCTTGGCTTCGCGGTCCATCGCCTCGCCGATGAAGCTCGGCAGTTCCTTGGCCGCTCGAATCCACAGCGATTGGTGCAGTCGCTCAACGACACCCCGCGCCTGCGAGTTGTACGGCAGTGAGTGCGAAACCTCGAAGCCGAGCAGTCCCTGCATGCCGGTTCCTTCGGCCTTGATCATTGCGTTGTCGTAACCCGAGCCGTGGTCGACGTAGAAAATCGCCAGGACGCCGTTGTGCATGACCCCGTTGGAGATTGCTTCGAGCACGGCCAGGCTCGATTCGGCGAGGCCAATCGAGAAACCCACTACCCGACGCGTCGCGATATCGACGATCACGGTGATCTCCGGCCGGAACGGACGGCCGTGCAGCGGATGTTGGACCTCGGCGTCGAACGTATGACCGTCCGCGCTCCAAACGTCGTTCGGCTGCAGCTGGTCGAATGTGCGGCGGACGAACGGCCGGATATTCTTCAGTTCGCGAGGCCCCATGCGGCCGATCTCGCGCGACACGTTCCCGACCTTGCCGAGGAATCGGCGCACCTGGTGAATGGAGGGGAAGCTCCATTCGAGATCGCGGGCGCGGTAGGCGTCGACGAACTGGCTGTATGCATGCTCAACGGACGGCTTCTGCGGCACCTGGTAGAACGAGAGGAACGGCTTCGCCCACGCCGGCACCGAGAATTCGGCGCGAGCCTTCTTCGGCGCGAGCGAGCCTGATTTCGACAGCCCGAGATAGCGCTTCAATGTGCGGATGCTGGGAAAGCCGTCGCCCTTACGGCCACGTTCGTCTCGGGCCGCACGGAGCATCATGATGAGGTGATCGTCCAGCGTGCCGGCCTTCGCCTGGGTGAGCAGAGTCGTCATCGCAGCTTCGCGGGACACGTGACACTGATCCATCAGGCGCTCGATCGTCGTCAGGATGCCCTTGCGTGCGTCTGCGCGCAGACGTTGAGCATCGGTTTCGACGAGGTCGAGCTGCTGTTCGCGGCGCACGATCGCAGCGGCTTTCACCGGCGCCGGAGCAGCAATCAGCGCTGTGGTTGCGCGCCGGCGAATTTCCGCCTGCGCTTCAGCGGGAAGGCTGTCGAACGCATATTCAATCCCTTTGCCCTTGAGTCTGCGGCGCGCAGCCCAGTTTTCACGCGTCGCGCTATAGCGGACACCGCGCTCGGTAGCCGGCACTCCAGGTAGCTTCAGGGCTGCCAACTCCGGGGCAGGATAGTGGGACTTGATGATGACCTCACCGCTTTTCGCAGTTGCCTCCCGGTGCATCATTCAGCCTCCACATCATCAAAAGGCAATTCGGGGGCTTGATCCTTTGCAACGTTCGCTCGGTGAAAGGCTGCCTGGATCATCGCGTGCGTCAATGCGCCAATCGCATGAGCTTGTTCTTCTCCCGTGGTGTAGTAACGGCAGAGGACGGCGGCTGCGTCTGCGAAGGCACTTTGAAGGGCTGACAGGTCAGCGATTGTCGGCCGACGACCCGTTGGGACGTCGATGACAATTCGGCTGCCATCCGCGACGGACAGGAACTCGCTGATTTGATGCGCACCGCAGAATTCCTCAAACTGCAGGACGCGGTTCACTGGCATCGACATATCCGAAAGCCACCGGTAATAAGTCTTCAACTCAACGCCCATCAAGTCGGCCATCACCTTAGCCGGACGCCGGTTGGCGTCCGCCGCAGCGGTATTCCGATCGAACGCATTGCGCAGGCTCGTTGCCGGCGCGGATTTGCGGTGGTGTTTTCTCATCACTTCGTCACTCGCTTCGAGAATCGCTTCAGTAGCGCGGTAGACCTCAGTCCCCTACGATTCAATCCATCGCCACGGCGACGGAAAGGTCGCGGCGCGGCACACAAACAGGTGATGACGGTGACAAAACGGGCGTAAAATTCCGTTTCTCGTAACGGCTCGGCCAGATAGTTTCGGGCTCGACTCCGATTGCGTGCGCAATGATGCGCTCGGCTTTCGGATATGAACTGTCGAAGGCTTTGCGCAGAGCGCTCGCGTTCGTGTAGCCGCTTGCCTTTGCTAGCCGAAGAATGTTCCAGCCCTTTTTTTCAAGGGCGCACTTGATATCCGCCTTATCCCAGTCTTTGGCGGATTTTTTTTGCAGCACAGGTGTGTGCATTTGTTCACCTCATGTAGTGAGTATGTGAACGCATGGTAGTCGGATTGTGTCGCTCATGCAACCGGAAATTGACGGTGCCAGTTAATTTCCGGTTGGTTTCCGGTTCTTTTTGCACGGCGCAGACGCCGCTCGCCCCTAAACAATCTTATGAATCAACACTTTATGGACGAAACGGAACAATCTGGGCGGATTGAGGACGGCTTTCCGCCACTCAACCTAGAAATCGGAAGGCGGATCGATGAGGTCTGCCGCGCTATTGGCGGTCGGGAGGAGGCTGCAAAGGCTGCCGGCGTCTCGGCTGGGATGCTGCGCCGGTATATCCGTGGCGAAAGCATGCCGCCGCTCGACGTTGCGATGAACCTTGCCCGCGCCGCGAACAGAAGCGTTGATTGGATCGCAGGAGCATGTGACCAAGATGGGCATTCGGTGACCAACAAAGGGAGCCACTCCGGTGTGCGGGACACGTTGGGGAACCCAGTTGATCTCTCGGAGTTCGTGTTCATTCCGCGCTACAGCGTGAAGGCTGCGGCGGGCCACGGGCAGGCTGTAACGAACGAGGCTCCGACGCACACAATGGCGTTCCGCCGCTACTGGATCGAGCACTATCTACGGGCGAACCCGGCCGATTTGTCGGTTCTTTCCGTCCGGGGCGACTCTCAGTTGGGGGTGTTGAACGACCGGGATGTGATTCTGATCGACCGCAGTCAAACGAGTGGCTCTGCAGGACTGTACGTCCTGAGAATTGACGGCGAGATCATCGTGAAGACGCTCCAGCGCCTGCCTGGCGGCATTATCGAGGTCAGTAGCGCTAACCCTGCCTATAAGACATTTGAAGTCGACACGACGCGGCTGCCCGACGACTTTGCGATCATTGGCCAAGTGGTCTGGTTTGGCCGCCAGGTTTAGGAAAGTTGAAAGTACGCAAAAGTGCCACGCTCAACTTTCGAAGGTGAAAGGATTGAGATTCTCGCGGAAAATCAAAGGGTTGTGGAAATGTGCCGCAAGCACATGTTCGCGACCCTTCTTGAAAATGGCGTGATCGAGCCAGAGCCTTGCCTGGCGTGCCGTTTACTGTTCGGATTGCGCCGATTCTGAGGCCAAAAACTGCGCGAAATGTGCGCATTTCGCGCTCACTTTGTGCAAATCTTTCGCGCGATTGCTCGTGCCAGAAAATCGCCGAGAACCTTATCCAGTGTGGCTTTTCGGTTTTTTTTAGCCTTCTGTTCGTTGTGTCAAAACAAGCACCACCCCATACGCGCGCGGCAGCTGGATCTTCGACGACGCGCCGCATTCGCAGGCGTCGCACGACCTGAACGGCGTCGCGAACTGGGTCGACGCGTGGCTCGCGACCGCCGCGACCGCCACGACCTCGGCGGCCGGCCGCGCCGGAGCGTCGCGATGAAGGCCGCGCTCGCCTCGCGCTGGCGCGCCGCGACGCGGCGCGCGGCCGACTGGTGCGCGCATGGCCTCGGCCTGCCGGCCCAGCGCACGCTGCTCGACTGGCTCGTGCGGCTGTTCTTCCATGCGCCGCCGCCCGGCCGGCCCGACCCGGTGCGCCGCTGGGCGCGCGCCGCGTTCCTGCGGCTCGCGCGCGACTGGGGCGTGCTGCAGCCGCTGAGCCTGCGCGAATGGCTGTGGCGCGCCGTCGTGCGCGCGCCGCGTGCAGCCGACGAGGGGCCCGCGCGCGATCCGCTCGCATGGTTCGATGCGACCGTCGTGCCGGTCTACGTCGCGCTGCGTGCGGTCGCCGCGCGCATCGACGCGTTGTTCGAACGGCTGCCGTGGACGCGCTGGGGCGGCTGGCTCGACGCGCGCGCCAACGGCGTCGGCCGGCATCGCTGGATGGCGCCGCTGCTGCTGATCGCCGGGGCGCTGATGTGGGCGGCCGCCGGGATGTCGCCGCTGATGCCCGGCGCGCAGTTCGCCTTCTTCGCGATCGTCGCGGTGCTCGCGCTCGCGCTGCGCCGTCTGCCGGGACACCTGCCGACGCTCGCGCTGGCGTCGCTCGCGCTGCTCGCCACGCTGCGCTACGTGTGGTGGCGCACGACGCAGACACTCGATTTCCGCAGCCCCGTCGAGGCCGTCGCCGGCTACCTGCTGTACGGCGCCGAAGCCTATACGTGGATGATCCTGCTGCTCGGCTTCATCCAGACCGCGTGGCCGCTCGACCGGCCGATCGTGCCGCTGCCGGCCGATCCCGACACCTGGCCGAGCGTCGACATCTACATCCCGACCTACAACGAGCCGCTGTCGGTCGTGAAGCCGACCGTGTTCGCGGCGCAGAGCATCGACTGGCCGACGGCGAAGTTGCGCGTGTACTTGCTCGACGACGGCCGGCGCCCGGAGTTCGCGGCGTTCGCGCGCGAGGCCGGCATCGGCTACCTCACGCGCGACGACAACCTGCATGCAAAGGCGGGCAACATCAACCGCGCGCTGCCGAGAACGCACGGCGAATACATCGCGATCTTCGATTGCGATCACGTACCGACGCGCTCGTTCCTGCAGACCACGATGGGCGTGTTCCTGCGCGACCCGAAATGCGCGCTGGTGCAGACGCCGCATCACTTCTTCTCGCCCGATCCGTTCGAGCGCAACCTCGGCACGTTCCGCGAGGTGCCGAACGAAGGCAATCTGTTCTACGGGCTCGTGCAGTCGGGCAACGACCTGTGGAACGCGACGTTCTTCTGCGGCTCGTGCGCGGTGCTCAAGCGCAGCGCGCTGGAGGAGGTCGGCGGCGTCGCGGTCGAGACCGTTACCGAGGACGCGCACACCGCGCTCAAGCTGCATCGGCGCGGCTACACGTCCGCGTACCTGCCGACCGTGCAGGCCGCGGGCCTCGCGACCGAGAGCCTGGCGGGCCACGTGAAGCAGCGCACGCGCTGGGCGCGCGGGATGGCGCAGATCTTCCGCATCGACAACCCGTTCGTCGGGCGCGGGCTCGGCCTGATCCAGCGCATCTGCTACGGCAACGCGATGCTGCACTTCTTCTACGGGATTCCGCGGCTGGTGTTCCTGACGATCCCGCTCGCGTACCTGTTCTTCCATCTGTACTTCATCAACGCGTCGTCGGTCGCGCTCGCGAGCTACGTGGTCCCGTACCTCGTGCTGGCGAACGTCGCGAACTCGCGGATGCAGGGGCGCTTCCGCCATTCGTTCTGGGCCGAAGTCTACGAGTCGGTGCTCGCGTGGTACATCGCGCTGCCGACCACCGTCGCGTTCTTCAGCCCGAAGCACGGCAAGTTCAACGTGACCGACAAGGGCGGCAAGATCGACGAAGGCTACGTCGACTGGTCGACCTCGAAGCCGTATCTCGTGCTGTTCGCGCTCAACGTGCTGGCGATCGCGGCCGGGCTGTGGCGGCTCGTGGCCGACCAGGGCGACGAGGCCACGACGATCCTCATCACCCTCGGCTGGACCGTATACAACCTCGCGATGCTCGGCGCCGCGCTGGCCGTCGCGCGCGAGACGAAGCAGGTGCGCGTCACGCACCGCATCGCGATGCGCGTGCCGGCCACGCTGCTGCTCGCCGACGGCACGACCGCCGCCTGCTTCACGAGCGACTACTCGACCGGCGGTCTCGGCCTCGAGGCGGTGCCCGGGCTGTCGCTCGCGGTGGGCGACATGCTGACCGTCTGCGTGACGCGCGGCGATCGCCCGTTCCCGTTCCCGGTGCGCGTGAGCCGCGTGACGCCGACGCACGTCGGCGTGAGCTTCGACGCGCTGACGCTCGAGCAGGAGCGTCAGCTCGTGCAGTGCACGTTCGGCCGCGCCGACGCGTGGCTTGACTGGCATACGTCGACGCAGGCCGACACGCCGCTGCGCGGCCTGAAAGCCGTGCTGCGCATCGGCCTCGACGGCTATGTGCGGATGTACAAGGGTGCGGTGCGCAGCATGCAGGCGCTGCTCGCGCCGAAACTCGACCGGGCGCGCGACTGACGCGGCGCTCACACGGAGTGGTTTAGATGACGTTCTGGAATCTGTATTTCATCCTGAAGTTCGTGCTGTTCGCGACCGGCCATCTGCAGCCGCTGTGGCTGGCCAACCTCGCGTTCGCGCTGGCGCTCGCCGCGAGCGCGCGGGTCCGGCGGCGCGTGTCGCGGATCGTCCGGCAACTCGTCGCGATCGCGATCGCGGTGCCGCTGCTCGCGCACGAGATGCATGCGCCGCCGCTCGCGCGGCTCGCCGAAGCCGCGCGCGAAATGAGCACGTTCCGCGCCGATTACTGGATGGAGCTGCTGCCGCGCCTGCTGCCGCCGTTGCTGGCGTTGACCGTGGCCGGCGTGCTGATCGTCTATTTCATCGTGAACCGCTGGGTGCGCGTCGCCACCTTCGTGCTCGCGGCGCTGATCGTGCTGCCGCTGTGGGAGGCCGGCAGCGGGCTCGTCGCGCGCGGCATCGCGCCGCTGCCGCAGCAGGCGAATGCGGCCGTCGCGCGCGCCGACCAGCCGGAGGATTACAACGCGGCGCTCGCGGCGTTCCGCGCGCAGGAGTCGCAGCGCCAGGTCGCGTTCGGCCATCCCGCCAACGATCCGGCCACGCAGTTCGACGTGATCGTGCTGCACGTGTGCTCGCTGTCGTGGGACGATCTCGACGCCGCGAAGGTGCGCAATCATCCGATGCTGAGCCACTTCGACTACCTGTTCTCGAACTTCAGCACGGCGGCGAGCTACAGCGGGCCGGCGGCGATCCGCGTGCTGCGCGCGAGCTGCGGCCAGGAAGCGCATGCGGACCTGTACAAGAGCGCGCCGCAGCAGTGCCATCTGTTCTCGCAGCTCGCGTCGGCCGGCTACACGGTGCAGACGCTGCTCAACCACGACGGCCATTTCGACAACTTCCTGCAGATCGTCCACGACAACATCGGCGTGCCCGATGCGCCGATGGTGTCGAACGCGGCCGCGCCGGTCGCGATGCACGCGTTCGACGGCTCGGCGATCAAGGACGACTACAGCACGCTCGCGAACTGGTACGCGCAGCGCGCGTCGGTGCCGGGGCCGGTCGCGCTGTACTACAACACGATCAGCCTGCACGACGGCAACCGCGTGGTCGGCAGCGCGCTGACCAGCATCGATTCGTACCCGCAGCGCGCGACCAAGCTGATGAACGACTTCGACCACTTGGCCGACCTGATCGCGCAGTCCGGGCGGCGCGCGGTGATCGTGTTCGTGCCCGAGCATGGCGCCGCGCTGCGCGGCGACCACAACCAGGTCGCCGGCCTGCGCGAGATTCCGACGCCGCGCATCATTCACGGGCCGGTCGGCGTGCGGCTCGTCGGCTTCGCGGGCAATCACGGCACCACGACCGTGATCGATCAGCCCACCAGCTTCCTCGCGCTCGCGCAGCTGCTGTCGAACCTCGTGTCGAACAGCCCGTTCAAGCCGGGCGTGACGCTCGCGCAATATGCGGCCGACCTGCCGCGCACGCGGATGGTGGGCGAGAACGAAGGGACGGTGACGCTGCAGACTGCCGGCGGCTACGCGGTCAAGACTCCGGATGGCGTATGGATCGACGAACAGTGATCAACATCGGCGAAGGCGACGACGACCGCCTGTCGCAACCGAACGACGTGCTGGGGCTCGCGCGGCATCTGCCCGCGCTCGACCCCGCGCGCTACGTGGACGAGCAGGCGCGACGCGCGTTCATCGAGTCGCTCGAACGCTGGCCGACGCTCGCGAAGCTGATGGGATTGACGCGCTGAGTGCGATGAGTGCACCGAGGCCGGCGTGCATGCCGGCCTTGCCGCATGCCGCCGCTCAGTGTGCGTTGCGCTCGGGCTGGCGCGTCCATTCGTGTTCCTCGCCCGGCACCTTGCCGAACGTCTGCGCGGCCCACGCGGCGCGTGCGGCGTCGATCTTCGCGCGCGCGCTCGACACGAAGTTCCATTCGATGAATCGCTCGCCGGGCAGATGCGCGCCGCCGAGCAGCATCACGCGCGCGCCCGACGCGCTCGCGAGCGCGACCGTCGCGCCGGGTTCGAGCACGGCCATCGTCGCCGCGGCGAGCGGCGTGCCGTCGATCGTCAGCTCGCCGTCGACCAGATACACGCCGCGTTCCTCATGCTCGGCGTCGAGCGCGAGCGCTCCGCCGGCCGCGAATTCCGCATAGGCGTAAAGCGTCGGCGAGAACACGGCGACCGGCGACGCGAGCCCGAACGCGGTGCCGGCGATCACGCGCACGCGCGCGCCGTCGCGCGTGAACGACGGCAGCGTGTCGGCCGCGTGATGCACGAACGCGGGCTCGACGTCCTCGTGCTCGATCGGCAGCGCAACCCAGGTCTGGATGCCGTGCACCGGCTGTTCGTGCGGTCGGTCTTCGTCGGGCGAGCGCTCCGAGTGGACGATGCCGCGCCCGGCCGTCATCCAGTTCACGTCGCCGGGCACGATCTTTTGCCGGAAGCCGAGGCTGTCGTGATGCATCAGCGAGCCTTCGAACAGGTACGTGACGGTGGCGAGGCCGATGTGCGGATGCGGCAGCACGTCGATGCCGCGACCGGGCGGCAGCACGGCCGGCCCCATTTCGTCGAAGAAGATGAAGGGGCCGACGAGCCGGGCCGCGCGCGCGGGCAGCACGCGACGCACGACGAGGTTGCCGATGTCGCTTTCGCGCGGCGTGAGCAGGGTCTTGATCGATGCGGACATGGTGGGGATCTCGTGCGCGGGTGAACTCAGGCGATGGCCGTGTCGATCGTGATCGGATGCGACAGGATCTTGTGGACCGGGCACGCGTTCGCGATCTGCAGCAGGCGCGCGCGCTGCTCGTCCGACAGGTCGCCGTCGAGCGTGATGCGACGCACGATCGTGCTGCCGGCGCTGCCGGCCTCGTGCGCGAGCTTCACGTGAACCTCCGCGAGCGGCCAGCCCTTGCGTTGCGCGTACATCTTCAGCGTGATCGCGGTGCATGCGCCGAGGCTCGACAGCAGCAGCGCGACCGGCGTCGGCGCGGTGTCGCCGCCGCCGAGCGCCACCGGTTCGTCGGCGCGCCATTGATGCACGCCGTCGGTGAAATGGACCAGATAATCGACCGAGCCGATGCTCGCTTCGACGGACAGTTCGCTCATTGCAATTCCAGGTTGGGGTAGGGGCGGCCGGCGATCGCGTGCCGGGCGTCACGGCTCGAGCAGGCGCTGCAGCCGCAGCTCCTCGAAATCCAGCTCGGATTCTATGCGGTGCAGCACGGCGTCGTCGACGCGGCCGTCGCGATGCAGCGCGAGCAGCGCATCGCGCGACACGCCGACCATCTCGAGCTCGACGCCCAGCATCCGCGCGCGCACCTGCGCCGGCTGCGCGCCGTCGCGGTGGGCGCGCTCGTTGAACGCGACGCGGTTGCGGTATTCGGTGAGCAGCCGCTCGCGCGACGCGCGCTCGAGGCCGTCGCCGTCCGGCCCGCGCGCATCGAGCGCCGCCAGCGCCGCGCCGAACGTGTGTGCGCGCACCGCGTGCTCGGACATCGTGCGGCGCACGGCGGGGCGCAGCTTCAGCACGCGGATCAGCGGCGCGAGCGTGCCGCCCTGGACCACCAGCGTCGCGATGATCAGCAGGAACGTGCTGAACAGGATCAGGTCGCGCGCGGGAAAATCGGCCGGCAGCGCGATCGCGGCGGCGAGGCTCACGACACCGCGCATGCCCGACCAGCCGAGCACGACGGCCTCGCGCCACGACCACGGCGGATGGCCGGCGCGCGGCGCGCGCAGCCGCGCGGGCAGCCACATCGCGACGAACACCCAGACGACGCGTGCGGCGATCGCGGCGGCCGTCGCCGGCAGCGCGACGCGCAGGCCGGCCATCAGCACCGCGCCTTCCTGGTTCACGCGCGCGAGAATCGCATGCAGCGCGAGGCCGATCAGGATGAACACGAGCGCGTCGAGCACGAACACGACGGCTTCCCAGGTGGCCTTCGCCTTGATCCGCAGATCGGCGCCGAACACGCGGTGCTGGCGCACGCCGAGCACGAGGCCGCAGGTCACGACCGACAGCACGCCTGAGCCGTGCACGGCCTCCGCGATTCCGTAGCTGCCCCACGCCATCGCGAACGTGACGACGATGCCGAGCATCGGCTCGCGCACGCGCTGCAGCACCCAGCACATCGCGTGGCCGCATACGAGGCCGGTCACGATGCCGATCAGCGTGAGCGAGAAGAACAGCGCGGTGGCGCCCGCGGTCGTGATCGTCACCGCCAGCGCGGCGGAGACGGCCATCTGGTACAGCAGCAGGCCCGACGCATCGTTGACGAGGCTTTCGCCTTCGAGCACCGCGACGAGCCGCGCGGGCAGCGGATGGCGCTGCAGGATCGCCTTCGCGGCGACCGCGTCGGGCGGCGACACGATCGCGCCGAGCGTGAAGCACGCGGCCCACGGCAGCGCCGGGTTCGCCGCATGCACGGCGAGCGCGACGGCCACGGTCGTGAACGCCACCGCGCCGAGCGCCAGCGACGCGATCGACGCGAGCTCGTGCCGGAATTCCTTCCACGCGGTATAGAAGCCGCTCGACATCAGCAGCGGCGGCAGCACGGCCGCGAGCAGCAGCGCGGGGTCCATGTCGGGCACCCGCTTGCCGGCGACGGCCACCACGCAGCCGCCGACGAGCAGCACGACGGCCGGCGGAATCGACACGCGCTCGGCGAGCCACGTGAGCGCGCCCGCGCCGCAGATCAACAGCAGCAGGTAATGAAACAGTTCGACGTTGCTCATGCGTGGTATCGGGGTGCGGTGTGGATCACGATGACTTGCGCGCGTTCGTGCTGCGGCAAGGTGCGCTGGCTGCAGGTTGCGTCGCGCCATGCGGCGCTCGGCCGATGACCTGCGGGCATGCGCCTCGCGACGGACGGGAGCCGTTCGCCGGCCAGCAGGCCGAGCAGGCCGGTGAGCGCGAACCGCGGCGGGGCGGGCGAGTTCAGTTCGAGCGCGCCGTAGAGCATGCCGGCGAGCAGCGAGAAGACAGACGGTTTCATGGAGGCGGGTGTCGTGATCGCCGGGCGGCGGCGCAAGGGCTTCGTCAATGTTTTGAAAGCGTATCGGGTTTGCGTGAAGAAAAAAAGGGCGGACTGCCGAGACGGACGGCGCGTCCGGTGAGGCCGTGACCGATGGCGAGCGCGGCAAGGATGACGTTCGCGTGTGGGTGCGGAAGAGGTCACGCATGGTCACGCCGACGTTCTCGCCCGACGCTGTGTGATGGAAGCGCCGCTGTTCAGACGTCCGCAACTTCGTGCAGATAACGCCGACGTGCTGTTCGATGTCGCTCCGATCCACGAGCCGGCCGCACCGCGCACGGCTATGCCGGATATCACGAGACGACCGGCCGTTTGCAGGGCGAATTCGAAAAAGTGAATCGTGAAAATCCGCTCGACGGGCTCAACCGGTTCCCCGATCATGCGGAAACGCTTTCCGGGCGGTCGATGAACCGCAGCGCAGCATGATGCCGCGGCGTGGCCGCGCGGCACCGGATCGCGTACCGGCGCGAGCACGTCGTCGAGCGCGACGGCGAGCTTCGCGACGAGCGAGGTCCGCAACCGCGGGCGTCGCTCGCTTCGGTTCACTCGACAATTTTTTCGTGCATCTCGGGCCACTCGCGGCACGCGTGCTTGCAGCCACCCCGACGCCCGACGCTGCACACCCACCGCCCGGCGACGGCCCGTTTCGATGACGATGCAACAACAGGAAACTTCGTGATGCAATCCATTCGCTCCATGCTGGTCGCCGCGCTGATCGCGGGCGGCCTCGCGCTCGCGCCGGCCGCGTTCGCGAAGCCGCCGGTGCCGCCGGCCGTCACGCCGACGCTTGCCGTCGGTGCGCAGTACGACACCACGCACGTGTACGTCGCGCCCGAGGACTTCGCGCGCTTCACCGACAGCTTCGTCGCGACGTTCGGCGGCAGCAAGTCGAAGCAGGGCGTGTTCCAGGTCACGCCGACGCCGAGCCGGACGATGTCGCAGCTCGTGTTCACGCCGGTCGGCACGCTTTCGGTGTTCGGCTTCAAGACGCCGGTGCCCTGGCCGTTCGGCGCCGAGCGCACCGGCTATCTGGTGACCGACATGGACGCGGCGGTGAAGGTCGCGCGCGAGCACGGCGCGGACGTGATCGTCGACACGTTCGCCGATCCGATCGGCCGCGATGCGCTCGTCTCGTGGCCCGGCGGCGTGAACATGCAGCTGTACTGGCACAACCAGGCGCCGCACTACGACGCGCTGCAGAGCGTGCCGGAGAATCGCGTGTACGTGTCGCCGCAAAGCATGCGCAAGTTCGTGCACGACTTCGTGAAGTTCTCGAAAGGCAAGGTGGTGTCCGACGATGCCAACGCGCCCGGCATCGAAATCGGCCGGCCGAACGACACGTATCGGCGCATCCGCATCGAATCGGGTTTCGGCAAGATGACCGTGCTCGTCACCGACGGGCAGTTGCCCTATCCGTTCGGCCGCGAGATGACCGGCTACGCGGTCGCCGATCTCGCCGCGACGCTGCAGAAGGCGCAAGCCGCCGGCGTGACCGTGCTCGTGCCGCCGTTCGCATCGGACGGCCGCGACGCGGCGCTCGTGCAGTTCCCGGGCGGCTACGTCGCCGAAATCCACGCGAGCGCGACGCGATGAAGCACGAGGACACGATCCTGGCCGCGGTGGCCGGCTTTGTCGACACGCTGAGCTTCGTCGCGCTGTTCGGGCTGTTCACCGCGCACGTGACCGGCAACTTCGTGCTGATCGGTGCGGGCATCGCGGGCTTCGGCCAAGGCGTCGTGCTCAAGCTCAGCGTGTTTCCGGCGTTCGTGTGCGGCGTGATCGCGGCGAGCCTGATCGCGCGCTCGATGTCCGCGCGGCCCGCATGGCAGGGCGCGCGCGTGCTGCATACGGTGCAGGCCGCGCTGCTGCTCGGCTTCTGCGCGGCCGGCTGGTGGGCGACGCCCGTCACGCAGCCCGACGCGCTGCCGGCGCTCGTCGCGGGCATCGTCGGCACGTTCGCGATGGGCGTGCAGAATGCGCATGCGCGGGTGATCCCGCGCGCCGCCGGCGTGCCGAATACGGTGATGACCGGCAACGTCACGCAGGCGATCCTCGACGTCGTCGAGCTGTGCTCGCGCGGCACGGCCGACGCCGCGCGTGCGACCGCACGCGCGCGCTTCGGCAAGATGCTGCCGGCGATCGTCGCGTTCGCATTCGGCGCGGCGTGCGGCGCGCTCGGGTTCCGCTACGTCGGTTTTCTCGCGCTGCTCGCGCCGGCCGCCGCGCTCGCGGTGCTCGCGCTCGGCGCGGCGCCGCAGGAGCGTGCGTGACGGGGCCGCGCGTGCGCGCTTCGTGATTGGCAGGTTTGCCAGCGCGGCTGGCCGCGCTCGCGTTTCGTTGCGGTAGCGCGCGACGATCGGCGGCTTGGTCCGTCGGTGGGCGAACGTTGCGCTGTCGGTACGGTGGGGATGAGCCGATCGTGGGCACAAAATCCATGTGCAACCGCGTGCCGACCGCACGACCGTCGGCGCCCCTGACTGGCATGCTCAAGCCCGCGCAACGCCGAGGCGGCGACGCGATCGAGCAGGCCGCAGGCACGATGTGCATCACGTCGGCGCCGAGTCGAAGCAAGACGGGTGACGCACGCGCCACGGCGCGGCAGATGAAAAAAGGGCAGCCGCGACGGGCTGCCCTTGGTTCGACCGGCCGGCGTGGTGGCCGGTCCGGTCGTGACGATGCTGCGTGTTACAGGTTCGGCGACAGCGCGAGCGCGTTCGTCAGGTCGCCCATCGGCTGTGCGCCGTTCGCCTTCAGCGCGTCGTCGCGCTGTTGCAGGCCCGCGAGGCGCGGCAGCGAGAAGCGGCGCGTGATGAAGCGCAGGATCGAGCCGGTGTCGTACTGCGTATGGTCGACGAAGCCCTTCTTCGCGAACGGCGACACGATGAGCGCCGGAATGCGCGTGCCCGGGCCCCAGCGGTCGCCGCTCGGCGGTGCGGCGTGATCCCAGAAACCGCCGTTCTCGTCGTAGGTGACGATCACGACCATGTTCTTCCACTGCGGGCTGGCCTGCAGGTGCGCGATCACGTCGGCGATGTGCTGGTCGCCGGACGTGACGTCCGTGTAGCCCGGGTGCTCGTTCAGGTTGCCTTGCGGCTTGTAGAACGTCACCTGCGGCAGCGTGCCCGCGTCGATCGCCTTGATGAAGTCCGCGCCGTTCGCGCCGCCGTCGAGCAGATGCTGCGCACGGTTCGCGGTGCCCGGCGCCTGGTTCGCGTAGTAGTTGAACGGCTGATGGTGCGGCTGGAAGTTCGGCGTCGACAGATCGGCGCCGTAGATCACGTTCGACGTGCCGTTCTGGCTCGCCTGCAGCGCCTGGCCCCACGCGCCCGAATACCATGCCCACGACACGCCCGCGCCGGTCATCAGGTCGCCGATGTTGGTCGTCGTCTGCGGCGGCATCGTCGACGGGTTCGCCGGGTCGGCGAGCAGCGGATCGCCGCCGCTGGCGGCCTTGTTGCCGCTCGGCTGGTAGGCCGGCTGCATCGTGTTCACGCCGTAGAAGTCGGGCGTGAGCGCGCCGTCGTTGACGAACTTCGGCGGGCCGCTCAGGGCCGACGCCGGCGAGTTCGACGCGACCTTCAGCGACTTGCCGTCGGCGTTCAGCACCGCGATCTTGCCGGCCGCGACGCTCTTGTCGGCGTTCGGGTAGTACGGCGCGCACGCGCACACCAGGTACTGGTGGTTCAGGAACGAACCGCCGAACGCGCCCATGAAGAAGTTGTCGGCCAGCACGTACTGCTGCGCGAGCTTCCACAGCGGCAGCTTCGACGGATCGGGCGTGTAGTGGCCCATCGTCAGGCCGCCCGCATCGGTCCAGGCGGCGTACATGTCGTTCTTGCCGCCGTCGATCTGCATCTGGTCCTGATAGAAGCGGTGCACGATGTCGCGCGTCGCGATGCTCATCGGCTGGTTGAAGCCCTTCGGATCGTCGATCGCGAACGGCGCGTTCGGCAGGTTCGCCGTCATCGCCTCGGTGACCGCCGGCGTGATGCCGGTCGCGGTCAGGCCGCCCCAGACCTTCGGCAGCGTCGCGAGCGTCGAGCCGTCGCGGTCCTTCTGCACCGAGTTCGCGGCCGTCGCGTTCTGCAGGCCGTTCGCGCCCGGGAAGTTGCCGTACAGGTTGTCGAAGCTGCGGTTTTCCGCGTAGATCACGACGACGTTCTTGACGGCCGACAGACCCTGTTGCGTGACATCGTCGCCGCCGCAGGCGGTCAGGCTCAGCGCGGCCGCGAGCGCGATCGGCGTACAGCGAATCCAGGCGTGCTTCTTCATGCGTTTTTCTCTCTCGTCGTTTGTCACGTGTGGGAACCGGGTGGTGTTCGGCCGGCGCGGACGCGGCGTGGCATCGACCGGCTGCGCGCATTATCTGGAACCCATTTGACAGGCTGGTGTAGGGCTGCTTTCAATTCGCTGTCGGCTTACCGTCATGCGACCGTCATGCAACTGACATAAGCTCCGGCCGATCGACCACCGCTACAAGAAGAACGACGATGCACAGCCTTCCGAACTCCCGCGCGTCAGCGCGATCGTTGCTGCCGGCCATGGCGGCGCTGCTCGCGGCCGGCGCGCTCGCCGCCCTGGCCGGGTGCGATGCGCGGCCCGCCGTGACTGCCGTGGCCACAGCGGTCATTTCCGCCGCCCAGGCCGCACCGACGCTCGCACCGGCGGTCGCGCCGCCCAATCAGCCGCAGAGCCGCGCGCAGGTGTTCGAGGGTGTGAAGCAGATGACGGCGCTCGGCAAGCAGCTGTTCTTCGATCCGTCGCTGTCGGGCTCGGGCAAGCTCGCGTGCGCGTCGTGCCACAGCCCCGACCATGCGTTCGGGCCGCCGAACGCGCTGTCGGTGCAGCTCGGCGGCGACGACATGCATCGCACCGGTTTTCGCGCGGCGCCGTCGCTGAAGTACCTGCGCGGGATCCCGCCGTTCAGCGAGCACTTCCACGATTCGCCGGACGAAGGCGACGAGAGCATCGACGCGGGGCCGACGGGCGGCCTGACGTGGGACGGCCGCGTCGATACGCGCGATGCGCAGGCGCGCATCCCGCTCACGTCGCCGTTCGAGATGAGCAGCTCGCCCAAGCGCGTCGCGCAGGCCGTGCGCGCGGCGCCGTATGCGGACGCGTTCCGCCGCGCGTTCGGCGACCCGGTGCTCGCCGACGATCAGGCGACCTTCGCCGCGGTGCTGCGCGCGCTCGACGCGTTCCAGCAGCAGCCGGCGCTGTTCGATCCGTACACGAGCAAGTACGACGCGTATCTGGCCGGCCATGCGAAGCTCACGCCGGCCGAACTGCACGGCTTGCAGCTGTTCAACGACGAGCGCAAGGGCAATTGCGCGAGCTGTCACGTGAGCCAGCGCACGCTCGAAGGCGGGCCGCCGCAATTCAGCGATTTCGGGCTGATCGCGATCGCGGTGCCGCGCAACCGCGCGCTGGCCGTCAATCGCGACGCGCGCTTCCACGATCTCGGCGCGTGCGGGCCACAGCGCACCGACCTGAAGGGTCGCGACGAATTCTGCGGGCTGTTCCGCACGCCGTCGCTGCGCAACGTGGCGTTGCGCAAGACCTTCTTCCACAACGGCGTGTACCACTCGCTCGACGACGTGCTGCGCTTCTACGCGGAGCGCGACATCCATCCGGAGAAGTTCTATCCGGTCGTGCACGGCAAGGTGCAGATCTACGACGACCTGCCGAAACGCTACTGGCCGAACATCAACCGCGAGCCGCCGTTCGACCGCAAGCGCGGCGACGCGCCCGCGCTGAACGCCGCCGAGATCAAGGATGTGATCGCGTTCCTGAACACGCTGACCGACGGATATCAACCTGCGGCCGATCACGCGGCGCGCTGAGCGCAGCGCACGCGGCACGCATGCTATGCTCGCTCGCTGACAGGCGTGGCGAGTGGCGCGTGCCGGTTCGGCGGCCGCCGGTTTGCCGGCTGGCCAGCCACCGGCGCACCGGCCGCGCGCCGCGCCGTTCGATCGAACATCCAAGGAGAACAACACATGTCGATGCGTGCATCCCTTTCCGTCGTCACGCGCGTGCTGGCCGGCGTCGCGTGCGCAGCCGCGCTGCTGCCCGCCCATGCGCAAAGCAACCTGGGCTTTCTGAACGACACGCCGCTGACCTATTTCAGCAACGCCGACCAGGAGTCGCTGGCCGACGCCGTCGCGCACGCGCGCGACACCAGCAAGGACGGCCAGACGTCGACGTGGCGGAGCAGCAGCAGCGGCACGCAGATCGTGGCGAAGCTCACGCCGTCGACGAGCCACAGCGACGGCCGCACGTGCCGCGAGGTCGTGACGGAGATTGCCGCGAAGGGCCAGACGCTGACGCTCAAGCCGTTCTACTGCAAGACGGCCGCGGGCGCGTGGCAGTTGCAGAAGCGCTGAGCGCACGCGCAATGACGCGCGGCGGCGCGACGCGCACGGTGTCGTGCGGCGTCGTGATCCTCGATACGGCGGGCCGCGTGTTCCTTGCGCATGCGACGGACACCACGCACTGGGACATCCCGAAAGGGCAGGGCGAGCCCGGCGAGACGCCGGCCGATGCGGCGCTGCGTGAGCTGCGCGAGGAAACCGGCGTCGAGCTGGCGGCGGCGCGGCTCGTCGATCTCGGCCGCTTCGCCTATCGTCACGACAAGGATCTGCATCTGTTCGCGGTGCAGGTCGCGGACGACGAGATCGATCCCGCGCGCTGCACGTGCACGTCGCTGTTCCCGAGCCGTCGCGACGGCTCGCTGATTCCCGAGATGGACGCGTACCGGTGGACCGCGCCCGACGAAATCGACGCGTATGCGAGCCGTAGCCTCGCGCGGCTGTTTCACACGGCGTTGCCGCTCGCGGATGTGCAGCGCCGGCTCGCGGGCGGGTGACACCGGCGGCGCGGCCTTGTGTGCAGGCAATGAAAAAACGGCCCGAAGGCCGTTTTTTTCGATCGTGCGACATGCGTCGCGGCGATCGCGCGATGTGCGCCGCAGGCCACCGGCCCGCGCGCGCAACGGCCCGTCAGGCCGGCTTGCCCCAGCTGTCGCGCAGCCCGACGATGCGGTTGAACACCGGCTTGCCCGGCTTCGAGTCGATGCGATCGGCGACGAAATAGCCGTGGCGCTCGAACTGCAGGCGCGTTTCCGGCGCGACGTCGCCGGCGCCCGGTTCGACGTAGGCCTGCGTGACCTTCTTCGAATTCGGGTTGAGCGCGTCGAGGAAGTTCGCGCCGCCTGCGTCCGGGTGCGGCTCCTTGAACAACCGGTCGTAGATCCGCACTTCGGCCGGCTGCGCGTGCTTCGCGCTGACCCAGTGGATGTTGCCCTTGACCTTGTAGTTGTTCGCGCCTTCGGTGCCCGACTTGCTGTCCGGGAAGTAGTTGCAGTGCACGGCCGTCACGTTGCCGTCGGCGTCCTTGTCGAAACCCGTGCATTCAACCACGTAGCCGTAGCGCAGGCGCACCTTGTTGCCCGGGAACAGCCGGAAATAGCCCTTCGGCGGAGCTTCGGCGAAGTCGTCACGCTCGATCCACAGCTCGCGCGAGATCGGGAACGTGCGCACGCCGCGATCCGGATGATGCGGATGCACGGGCGCCGTGCAGGCTTCCTCGAGGTCTTCCGGATAGTTGTCGATCACGAGCTTCAGCGGATCGAGCACGCCGACCGTACGCGCCGCCTTGTCGTCGAGGTCGTCGCGCAGCGCGCCTTCGAACACGCTCATGTCGATCCATGAATCGACCTTCGTCACGCCGATCCGCTCGCAGAACAGCTGGATGCTCTCCGGCGTGAAGCCGCGCCGGCGAATCCCGACGATGGTCGGCATGCGCGGGTCGTCCCAGCCTTCGACGTGGCCTTCGGTCACCAGTTGCAGCAGCTTGCGCTTGCTGGTGATCGCGTACGTGAGGTTCAGGCGCGAGAATTCGATCTGTTGCGGCAGCGGCCGCGTGAACACGCCGGCTTCGGCGAGCTCGTTGAGCACCCAGTCGTACAGCGGACGGTGATCCTCGAATTCGAGCGTGCACAGCGAATGCGTGATGCCTTCGAGCGCATCCGAGATGCAGTGCGTGTAGTCGTACATCGGATACACGCACCACGCGTCGCCGGTGCGATAGTGGTGCGCGTAGCGGATCCGGTAGATCACCGGGTCGCGCATGTTCATGTTCGGCGACGCCATGTCGATCTTCGCGCGCAGCACGTGCTCGCCTTCCTTGAACTCGCCGGCCTTCATCCGGCGGAACAGGTCGAGGTTTTCCTCGGGCGAACGGTCGCGATACGGCGACGGCTTGCCGCCTTCGGTCAGCGAGCCGCGGTTCGCGCGCATTTCGTCCGCGCTCTGGCTGTCGACGTACGCCTTGCCGCGCTGGATCAGCAGCTCGGCGAATTCGTAGAGCTTGTCGTAGTAGTCGCTCGCGAAATACTGATGATCGACCGCGTTCTTGCGCCAGTCGAATCCGAGCCAGCGCACCGCGTCGACGATCGAGTCGACGTATTCGACGCTTTCCTTTTCCGGGTTCGTGTCGTCGAAGCGCAGGTGGCACACGCCGCCGTAGTCGCGTGCGACGCTGAAGTTCAGGCAGATGCTCTTCGCATGGCCGATGTGCAGATAGCCGTTCGGCTCGGGCGGGAAGCGCGTCTCGACGCGGCCGCCCCATTTGCCGGTGCGGTTGTCGTCGTCGATGATGTTGCGGATGAAATTGGAAGCCGCGGGGGCGTCGTTACGTTCGGTGCTCATGCGGTTGGCGTCAGGTTGTGTCGGCGCGTCGCGCCGGTTTAATCCTGCAATTCTACCTGACCGGGGTCCGTCCCGCGCGGGTTGCGGCGGCGCCCGCGCCGGTGCGCGCCGCGCAACCCAGTATCTCGATAGTGTGTCGGCTGTAACACGAGGTAAATCGGTTTGCCGCGCGTGTTCGGCTGTTTCTATGATGGCTTTACCGATTCGACGCCGCCATTCGTATTATTTGCCGGCGAAAGGAAGCCAACAATCATGATGAAGCAGACCACTTTTCTCGTTCGTACCGCCGTGATCGTCGCGGCCCTGTCCCAACTCGGCGCATGCGCGATGACGCACACGCAGCGCAACGCCGGCATCGGCGCGGCCGCGGGCGGCGCGCTCGGTTATCTCATTACCGGCGGCCCGATCGGCACGGTCGCAGGCGCGGCGGCCGGCGGCCTGGTCGGCGCCGGCGTGCGTTGAGCGAAGCCGGCGCATGAGCGCTGACCGCTCGTGACGGCGCGCGCGGCACGCGACGCACCGGTTTCCCGCGCATCCATTCCGCAATTCGACAGGCAGCAATCAGGGAGGAGCGGATGTGCGACACTTCGTCGGCTTCACATAACGATTTCATTCGTCGACGAAACCTTCATGAGCGATTCACTCGTGTTCGTGCTGCCGGGCTACGCCAACTCCGGCCCGCTGCATTGGCAAAGCCGCTGGGAGCGGGCCGACGCGCGCTTCGTGCGCGTGGCGATGCCCGACTGGAACCACGCATTCCGTAACGGCTGGTGTCTCGCGCTCGACCGTGCGATCGACGCCGCGCGCGGCCCGGTGACGATTGCCGCGCACAGCCTCGGCACGTTGACCACGGCCTGGTGGGCCACCCGCTATGCGCGGCCAGCCGCGTTGGCGAAGGTGCGCGGCGCGCTGCTGGTCGCGTTGCCCGATCCGGCCGGGCCCGCATTTCCGGCCGACGCGCACGGCTTCGGGCCGGTGCCGCACGAACGGCTGCCGTTTCCGACCCGCGTGGTCGCGAGCAGCGACGATCCGTACGGCTCGATTTCATTCGCACGCGGTTGTGCGCAGGCGTGGGGCAGTGTGTTCCACGATCTCGGCCCGCGTGGTCATATCAATGCGGACAGCGGGCTCGGCGACTGGCCTGACGGGCGCCGTTGGCTCGACGCGCTGGGCGGTGGGGCGGAACGCGGCTGACGCGTGCGTGCCGAGTGCTGAGTGCCGAGTGCTGGCCGTCGCGCCGGCCGGGCGCGAACGGCGGATCATCGGCTGGGGGGGCACTACGCGCCGCTCACACCGCACCGGATTAGCTGGCGCCCGCCTTGTCCTTCACGCTGCGCCGGCTTGGCCGGCGCTCGCCATGCGGCACAGGTTGCGCCGCACCGATCGGCTCCCGCGCGCGGCTAACACTACGAGCGCCGCGCCGCGTCCGCGACATACTCAGATCGCCTGCTTCGCGCGCAACGCCGCGATCCGCGAGTCGTCGTAGCCGAGCATGTCGCGCAGCACGTCTTCCGTCTGCGCGCCGAGCAGCGGCGGGGCCGTACGCGCGTCGGGCGGCGTCGCGCTCATCCGGATCGGATTGCGCACCAGCTTCACGTCGGCGCCGCACGGGTGCGGCAGCGACACCTGCATCCCGCGCGCGACCACCTGCTCGTTGGCGAACACTTCGTCGAGTTCGTTGATCGGCCCGCACGGCACGCCGGCCGCTTCGAGCGCGGCGATCCAGTCGGTCTTGCCGCGCGTCTTCACCATCTCCGCGAGGATCGGCACCAGCGTGTCGCGATGGCGCACGCGCGACGGGTTGGTCGCGAACCGCTCGTCGAGCGCGAGCTCCGGCCGGCCGCCGGCCTCGACGAACTTGCGGAACTGCCCGTCGTTGCCGACCGCGACGATGATCCAGCCGTCGCTCGTCTGGAACGTCTGGTACGGCACGATGTTCGGATGCGCGTTGCCCCAGCGCACCGGCGGCTTGCCGCTCGCGAGGAAGTTGGTGTTCATGTTCGCGAGCAGCGCGACCTGCACGTCGAGCAGCGCCATGTCGATGTGCTGGCCTTCGCCCGTGCGGTCGCGGTGCGCGAGCGCGGCGAGCACCGCGATCGTCGCGTAGAGGCCGGTGGCGAGATCGGCGATCGCGACGCCGGCCTTCTGCGGGCCGCCGCCCGGCTCGCTGTCGCGCTCGCCGGTGATGCTCATGAAGCCGCCGATCCCCTGCACGATGAAGTCGTAGCCCGCGCGATGCGCGTACGGGCCCGTCTGGCCGAAGCCGGTGACCGAGCAGTAGACCAGGTCGGGCTTCACCGCGCGCAGCGATTCGTAGTCGAGCCCGTACTTCTTCAACTGCCCGACCTTGTAGTTCTCCAGCACGACGTCGCTTTGCGCGGCGAGCTCGCGCACGATCTGCTGGCCTTCCGGCGTCGCGATGTCGACCGTCACCGAGCGCTTGTTGCGGTTCGCCGCGAGATAGTACGCGGCCTCGGCGGTGTCGGCGCCGTTCGCGTCCTTCAGGTACGGCGGCCCCCAGTGGCGCGTGTCGTCGCCGGCGCCGGGGCGCTCGACCTTGATCACGTCCGCACCGAAGTCGGCAAGCGTCTGCGCGCACCACGGGCCCGCGAGCACGCGGGTGAGGTCCAGCACGCGGATATGGCTCAGGGCACCCATCGTCGATTCGTCTCCTGTCATGGCTCGCCGCGGCCGGCGAAGGATTGGCATGCCGAGCATCTTAAGGCGAATCGTCCCGGCCGGTGGCCCATTCCGGTCGTCCGGCGAGGCGGGCCGCTGCCGTCTGCGGCCGCCGGTCTCTATCGTATAATCGATCGTTTACGATATTCGCCCGCCGTGCGTCCGCGAGGACGGCCGGCGCTTGAAGCCGTCTTAGCCAGACATTCCCCGCACGCCATGAAAGCTGCCGAAATCCGCGAGAAATTCCTCAAATTCTTCGAATCGAAGGGCCATACGATCGTCCGCTCGTCGAGCCTCGTGCCCGGTAACGACCCCACGCTGATGTTCACCAACTCGGGCATGGTCCAGTTCAAGGACGTGTTCCTCGGCACCGATCAGCGCCCGTACACGCGCGCGACCACCGCGCAGCGCAGCGTGCGCGCCGGCGGCAAGCACAACGACCTCGAGAACGTCGGCTACACGGCGCGCCACCACACGTTCTTCGAGATGCTCGGCAACTTCTCGTTCGGCGACTACTTCAAGCACGACGCAATCCGCTTCGCGTGGGAGCTGCTGACGACCGTCTACCAGCTGCCGAAGGACAAGCTGTGGGTGACCGTCTATCAGGAAGACGACGAGGCGTACGACATCTGGGCGAAGGAAGTCGGCGTGCCGGCCGAGCGCATCATCCGCATCGGCGACAACAAGGGCGCGCGTTACGCGTCGGACAACTTCTGGACGATGGGCGACACCGGCCCGTGCGGCCCGTGCACCGAGATCTTCTACGACCACGGCCCGGACGTCTGGGGCGGCCCGCCGGGATCGCCCGAGGAAGACGGCGACCGCTACATCGAGATCTGGAACCTCGTGTTCATGCAGTTCAACCGCGACGCGCAGGGCAACATGACGCGCCTGCCGAAGCAGTCGGTCGACACCGGCATGGGCCTCGAGCGCCTCGCCGCGGTGTTGCAGCACGTGCACAGCAACTATGAAATCGACCTGTTCCAGAACCTGATCAAGGCCGCCGCGCGCGTGACCGAGACCGCCGATCTGAACAACAACTCGCTGAAGGTGATCGCCGATCACATCCGCGCGTGCTCGTTCCTGATCGTCGACGGCGTGATCCCCGGCAACGAAGGCCGCGGCTACGTGCTGCGCCGGATCGTGCGCCGCGCGATCCGCCACGGCTACAAGCTCGGCCGCAAGGGCGCGTTCTTCCACAAGCTGGTGGCCGATCTGGTCGCCGAGATGGGCGCCGCGTATCCGGAGCTCAGGGAAGCCGAGCAGCGCGTGACCGACGTGCTGCGCCAGGAAGAAGAGCGCTTCTTCGAAACGATCGAGCACGGGATGTCGATCCTCGAGGCGGCGCTCGCCGACGTCGAGGCGAAGGGCGGCAAGGTGCTCGACGGCGAACTCGCGTTCAAGCTGCACGACACCTACGGCTTCCCGCTCGATTTGACCGCCGACGTGTGCCGCGAGCGCGGCATGACGGTCGACGAGCCGGCGTTCGACGACGCGATGGCGCGTCAGCGCGAGCAGGCGCGCGCGGCCGGCAAGTTCAAGGCCACGCAGGGCCTCGAATACACGGGCGCGAAGACCACCTTCCACGGCTACGAGGAAATCGCGTTCGACGACGCGAAGGTCGTCGCGCTGTATGTCGAAGGGTCGTCGGTCGGCGAAGTGAAGGCCGGCCAGGATGCGGTCGTCGTGCTCGACCACACGCCGTTCTACGCGGAATCGGGCGGCCAGGTCGGCGACCAGGGCGTGCTCGCGAACGCCGCGACGCGCTTCGCGGTGGCCGACACGCTGAAGGTGCAGGCCGACGTGATCGGCCACCACGGCACGCTCGAGCAGGGCACGCTGAAGGTCGGCGACGTGCTGCGCGCCGAAATCGACGCGCAGCGCCGCGCCCGCACGCAGCGCAACCACTCGGCGACCCACCTGATGCACAAGGCGCTGCGCGAAGTGCTCGGCGCGCACGTGCAGCAGAAGGGTTCGCTCGTCGATGCGGACAAGACGCGCTTCGACTTCGCGCACAACGCGCCGCTGACCGACGACGAAATCCGTCGCGTCGAGCAGATCGTCAACGACGAAATCCTGGCCAACGCGCCGGGCATCGTGCGCGTAATGCCGTACGACGAAGCGGTGAAGGGCGGCGCGATGGCGCTGTTCGGCGAGAAGTACGGCGACGAAGTGCGCGTGCTTGACCTCGGCTTCTCGCGCGAGCTGTGCGGCGGCACGCACGTGCAGCGCACCGGCGACATCGGGCTGTTCAAGATCGTCGTCGAAGGCGGCGTCGCGGCCGGCATCCGCCGCGTCGAGGCGATCACCGGCGACAACGCGGTGCGCTACGTGCAGGAACTCGATGCGCGCGTGAACGAAGCCGCGGCCGCGCTGAAGGCGCAGCCGTCGGAGCTCACGCAGCGCATCGCGCAGGTGCAGGAGCAGGTGAAGTCGCTCGAGAAGGAGCTCGGCGCGCTGAAGTCGAAGCTCGCGTCGAGCCAGGGCGACGAGCTCGCGCAGCAGGCCGTCGAAGTGGGTGGCGTGTTCGTGCTGGCGGCGACGCTCGACGGCGCGGACGCGAAGACGCTGCGCGAGACGGTCGACAAGCTCAAGGACAAGCTGAAGAGCGCGGCGATCGTGCTGGCGGCCGTCGAAGGCGGCAAGGTCAGCCTGATCGCGGGCGTCACGCCCGAGGCGAGCAAGAAGGTCAAGGCCGGCGAGCTCGTGAACTTCGTCGCGCAGCAGGTCGGCGGCAAGGGCGGCGGCCGCCCCGACATGGCGCAGGCGGGCGGCACGGAACCGGCGAACCTGCCGGGCGCGCTCGCGGGCGTGAAGGGCTGGATCGAAGCGCGTCTTTGATCGCTTGATCGTTGCCGACGGCGCGATGCGGTCTCGCTGACCGCGTCGCGCGTCTTGGGGAAAGCGACCCGTTCGGCGTTGGCCGGGCGGGTCGCTTTGTTTTTTGCGGTGGGGTGGGGGCGGTGGGGGTGGGTGCGGCTGGGCGGGGGCCGGTTGGGTTTGGCTAGGCCCGGTAGGGCTCGGTGCGGCCCGGTTCGATTCGGCCCGGCGCGATTCGGTTCGGCGCGATTCGGTTCGGCGCGATTCGGCGCGATTCGGCTCGATTCGGTTCGGTTCGGTTCAGCTCGGCTCGGCTGGTTCGGCCGGCCCGGCCCGGCTCGATTCGATTCGATTCGGCTCGGTTCGGTTCGGTTCGGTTCGGCTCGCCCCGGCGCGGCGCGATTCGGCTCAATCCGATCAGGTCCGGTGGTTCGGCTCGTGCCGGCTCGATTCGATTCCGTCCGTCCGGCTCGACTCGACTCGACTTGATTCGATTCGGCCCAGCCCAACCCATGCCCGCGAAGGCCGCCCGCCGCGTCCCCGCCTCAGACCGGCACAGCCACCGCCGCGACCCCCGCATCGACCGGCCGCCGCGCGCCCTCCGCGAGCGCATCGCGCAGCGCGGCGAGCGCGGCCGACGCGTAACCGTGCCGCCATGCGAGCAGCGTGTCGATGCCTTCGAATTCGGCGATCGTATGGGCCGCGACGTTGTCGGTATGCGGCTGCAGCTCGAGCACCGAGCGCGGTGCGACCGCGACGCCCGCGCCGGCCGCGACGCACGCGACGATCGCATGATACGAACCGAGTTCGAGCACGCGCGCCGGCTTCATCCCCTGCGCCGCATACCATTGCTCGACGTATTTCCGGTACGTGCAGCCGCGCTCGAACGCGACCAGCGTCGGCAGCATCACGTCGCGCGGCGTGCGCACCGGCGGATGGCCGCGCGGCGTCAGCAGCACGAGGTCCTCGCGGTAGATCGGCACCGTCTCGAACGTGTCGGGCAGCGTGTCCGGCGCCGGCGGCCGCGCGAACAGCGCGGCGTCGATCTCGAAGTCGCGCACCTTGTCGATCAGCCAGCCGCTCGTGCCGGTGACGAGCTCCAGCGACACGGCCGGCCACGCATGGTGGTAGCGCGCCAGCACGGCCGGCAGCCGGCTCGCGGCCGTGCTCTCCATCGTGCCGAGCCGCAGCCGCCCGCGCGGCGTATCTTCGCGCACCGCGTCGCGCGCCTCGTCGGCCAGCGCGAGCAGTCGCTCCGCGTACGGCAGCAGCGTGTGGCCGGCCGGCGTCAGCACGAGCCGGCGGCCGTCGCGCACGAACAGCGCCGCGCCCAGCTCCTCCTCGAGCTGCTTGATGCGCGTCGTCACGTTCGACTGCACGCGATTGAGCTTCGCCGCCGCACGCGTCACGCCGTTCTCGCGCACGACGGCGCGGAAAATCGCCAGCGCGGCCAGGTCCATGGTTCTCTCCGGGAGATAGGTGGATTCTTGATTATTCATTTTTCGAGAAGGGTCGGTCAAGCTACGATGAAGCTCGTCCGATTCCTGTTCCGGCCGGCGCGCGCCGGCCGCCGCCGCCATGTCCCGTTCCGATGCTCATACCGCCTCCCGTGCCCGCCCGTCAGCCGATGCCGACCGCCGCGCGCGCACGGCCGCGCTCGCCTGCATGGTCGGGCTCGCGGTCGCGCTCGGCGTCGGGCGCTTCGCGTTCACGCCGCTGCTGCCGCTGATGCTCGCCGACGGCTCGATCGGCCTGCGGGCCGGCAGCTGGCTCGCGTCGGCGAACTACGCCGGGTATTTCGTCGGCGCGCTCAGCTGCGCGGCGCTGCCCGTCGCGCCCGCGCGCATGGTCCGGTTCGGGCTGGCGGCCACCGTGCTGCTGACCGCCGCGATGGGCGTCGGCCACCTGCTGCCCGCGTGGCTCGCGGTGCGTTTCGTCGCCGGCGTGGTCAGCGCTTGGACCTTCGTGTTCGTGTCGCAATGGGGCTTGCGGCGGCTCGCCGAACTGCACGCGCCCGAGTGGAGCGGGGTGATCTATGCGGGACCCGGCGTCGGCATCGTGCTGACGGGGCTGATCGGCGGGGCACTTGCCGGCCACCGCGCGGCGCCGGGCTGGCTGGGGTTCGCGGCGCTGTCGGCGCTGCTGTCGGCGGCGATCTGGCGCACCTTCGGCCGCGCGCCGGCACCGGTGGCCCCAGCCGCAGCCGCAGCCGCGTCGGTGGTGCCCACCGCGCACGCGCCGGCCGCCGCGGTGACGCCTGCCGCAGTGCCAGCCACCGCCGTGCCGGCCCCTACCGCGCCTGCCACCGCCGCGCCAGCCACCGCGGTGCCAGCCACCGCCGCGCCGCCCACCGCTGCGCCAGCCCCCACCGCGCCAGCCCCCACCGCGCCGCCCGACGCACGCCGCCGTCGCGCCGACGCCGCATGGCTCGTCGCGCTGTACGGGATGCCGGGCTTCGGCTACATCATCACCGCGACGTTCCTGCCCGTGATCGCGCGCGCCGCGCTGCCGGCCGGCTCGCCGTGGCCCGACCTGTTCTGGCCGATGTTCGGTGCGGCGCTGATCGTCGGCGCGATCGCCGCCGCGCGGCTGCCCGGCCACTGGGACAACCGCCTGCTGCTCGCCGCCGGCTGCACGACGCAGGCGCTCGGGATCGCGGCGGGCATCGTGTGGCCGAACGCCGCCGGCTTCTCGATCGGCAGCGTGCTGCTCGGCCTGCCGTTCACCGCGATCACGCTGTTCGCGATGCGCGAGGCGCGGCGCCTGCACGGCGAGCGCGCGGCCGGACTGATGGGCTATGCGACCGCGTCGTACGGCGTCGGCCAGATCCTCGGGCCGCTCGTCGCGGCGCCGCTCACCGCGCGGTTCGGGTCGTTTTCGCCGGCGTTGTGGGTCGCGGCCGGCGCGCTGCTGGCCGGCGCCGCCGGCTTCGCGGCCCGCGGCGCACGCCCGCGCGCATGAGCGCCGCACGCTCGCCGTCGCACCCTCTGCGGCGCGGGCAAACTCGCTAGAATGAAGCCTTTCCCGCGCCGAGCGGGCGCGCGATGCGGCCGTCAGGCCGCGCCGGCGTCCGCCCAACTCCCGATCGATGACCACCGCCGATTACCGTTTTTGCCCGCAATGCGCGCGTCCGCTGACCGACCGCGCCGATCCCGCCCATGAAGGCGGCCGCGTGCGCCGCGCGTGCCCCGACGACACCTGCGGCTACGTGCACTGGAACAATCCGCTGCCGGTCGTGGCCGCGATCGTCGAGCTCGACGGCAAGATCCTGCTCGCGCGCAACGCGGCCTGGCCGGAAGGGATGTTCGCGCTGATCACCGGCTTCCTCGAGAACGGCGAAACGCCCGAGGACGGCATCGCGCGCGAAGTGTTCGAGGAAACGGCGCTGAAGGCCGAGCAGGTCACGCTCGTCGGCGTCTATGAATTCATGCGCAAGAACGAACTGATCATCGCGTACCACGTGCGCGCGTCGGGCACCGTCGCGCTGTCGCCGGAGCTGCTCGAATACCGGCTCGTCGATCCGCCGCTGCTGCGCCCGTGGCGCGCCGGCACCGGCTACGCGCTGGCCGACTGGATGCGCGCGCGCGGCCTCGACTTCGAATTCGTCGAGCGGGCAGGCCAGTGACGGGCCGCGCCGCCGCCCGTCCATGCTCCGCCGCGTCGCATCGCGCCGTGCCGCCCGCGAGCGTCGCCACGTCATCCTCCCTCTGACCATCACCGCCATGTCCGACAAGCCGCAAGCGCGTTCGCGCGACGCCTATCGCCACTTCCTGCCGATCACGACCCGCTGGATGGACAACGACGTCTACGGCCACGTGAACAACGTCGTCTACTACAGCTACTTCGACACCGTCGTGAACGAATACCTGATCCGCGCCGGCGTGCTCGACGTCGAGCACGGGCAGACGATCGGCCTCGTGGTCGAGACGCAGTGCAACTACTTCGCGCCGCTCGTGTTTCCGCAGTCGGTCGATGCCGGCTTGCGGGTCGCGAAGCTCGGCACGTCGAGCGTGCGCTACGAGATCGGGCTGTTCGCGGCCGGAGAGGCGGCGCCGGCCGCGCAGGGGCATTTCGTGCACGTGTACGTCGATCGCGCGACACGCCGCCCGGTGCCGCTGCCCGACGCGCTGCGCGCGGCGCTCGAACCGCTCGCCCGCTGACCGGCACGCGGTGACGGCGTTGCACGCGTTCGCGCTCGAGGCATTCAACGGCCTCAGCTACGGCTTGCTGCTGTTCATGCTGTCGGCCGGCCTCACGCTGATCTTCAGCGTGCAGGGCGTGCTCAATTTCGCGCATGCGAGCTTCTACATGCTCGGCGCGTACGTCGGCTACAGCATCGCGGCGCGCGTGGGCTTCTGGCCGGCGCTCGTGCTCGCGCCGCTCGCGGTCGGGCTGCTCGGCGCCGGCTGCGAGCGCTGGCTGCTGCGCCGCGTGCAGGCGCGCGGCGGCCACACGAGCGAGCTGCTGCTGACCTTCGGCCTCGCGTATCTGATCGGCGAGGCCGCGAAGCTGCTGTGGGGCCTCGCGCCGCTGCCGGCGCCGGTGCCGCCGCTGCTCGACGGCGCGCCGGTGAGCGCGTTCGGCGTCGCGCTGCCGCGCTACCGGCTGTTCATGATGGCGATGTCCGCCGCGATGCTGATCGCGCTCGGCGTCCTGCTGCGCGCGTCGCGCATCGGCCTCGTCGTGCGCGCCGCGCTCACCCATCGTGCGGCCGTCGAGGCGCTCGGCTACGACGTGCCGCGCGTGATGACCGGCCTGTTCGGCGCGGGCACCGCGCTCGCCGCGCTCGCGGGCGTGATCGGCGCGCCGCTCGCGGTGATCGAACCGGCGCTGGCCGAGACCGTCGGCTCGGTGGTGTTCGCGATCGTCGTGATCGGCGGGCTCGGCTCGCTCGGCGGCGCGTTCGTCGCGTCGCTCGCGGTCGGGTTCGCGCAGACCTGCGCGGCGTCCAGCGACACGTCGCTGCGCGATCTCGCGCACTGGGCCGGCGTCGCGCTGCCCGATGGCGTCGCGGCCGTGTCGCTCGCGCAACTCGCGCCGCTGGTCCCGTACCTGCTGCTCGTCGCGGTGCTGGCCGTGCGGCCGCGCGGGCTGTTCGGCGAGCGTGTCGATGGCTAGCCGCATGCCGAACGGCGCGCTGCGCTGGACGCTGTTCGTCGGATGCGCGGTGCTGCCGGCATGGCTGTGGCCGCAGGGCGCGGTACTCGGCTATCTCGCGCAGACGGCCGCGCTCGTCGTGCTCGCGCTGTCGTACAACCTGCAGCTCGGCACGACCGGGCTGCTGTCGTTCGGCCATGCGGCCGTCGCCGGCGTCGGCGCGTTCGCCGCCGCGCACTGGTTCAATCGGGTGGGCGCTCCGCTGCCGCTGCTGCCGCTCGTCGGCGGCGTGGCTGGCGCGGCGTTCGGCTGCGTCGCCGGCCTGCTCGCGACGCGTCGCGCGGGCACCGTGTTCGCGATGATCACGCTCGGCATCGGCGAGTGCGTCGCGGCGGCCGCGTGGAGCGTGCCCGCATGGTTCGGCGGCGTCGGCGGCGTGCCGATCGACCGCGCGGGCGGCGCGCCGTGGGGCGGCTGGCAATTCGGCGCGCCGACGCACGCGTACGCGCTGATCGCCGCATGGTGCATCGGCTCTGCGCTGGCGATGTACGCGCTGACGCGCACGCCGCTCGCGCGCCTCGCGAACGCGGTGCGCGACAACCCGGCGCGCGTCGCCGCGCTCGGCACCGAGCCGCGCCACGTGCGGCTCGCGATGGTCACCTGCGCCTCGTTCTTCGCGGGCGTCGCCGGCACGCTGACGCTGATCGACGTCGAGATCGCGACGCCCGACAGCGTGTCGATGGCGCGCTCCGCGATCGTGCTGATCGCCGCGGTGATCGGCGGCACCGGCACGTTCTTCGGGCCGGCGCTCGGCGCGGTGGTGCTGACCGCGCTCAGCGTGGTCGTCGCCGGCGTGTCGCGCGCGTGGGCGCTGTATCTCGGCGTGCTGTTCGTCGCGGTCGTGGTCGCCGCGCCGCGCGGGATCGCGGGCGTCGCGCAGGCCTGCGCGCACGCGTGGCGCCGCGGCGCGCCGGCCGTCGAGCGCTGGCGCATGCTGTGCGGCGTCGGCGCGGGCGCGTTCTGGGCGATCGCGATCGTCTGCGCGGCCGAGCTCGGTTACGCCTGGCGCTTCGCGCAGGACGACGGCGGCGGCAGCGCGTTCGGCGTATGGCGGATCGACGCCGACGCGCCGGCCGGCTGGGCCGTCGCCGCTTCGGCGGCCGGCATCGGCATGCTGCTGTGGGGCTGGCGCGCGCGGCTCGCGGGCCGCGCGCACGAAGTGCCCGATGTGCCCGATGTGCGCGAGGACGGCTGATGAACGGCGATGCGATCGCACTGCACGGCATCGTCCAGCGCTTCGGCGCGCAGACCGTGCTCGACGGGATCGACCTGAGCGTGCCGAGCGGCGAGCGTCACGCACTGATCGGGCCGAACGGCGCCGGCAAGTCGACGCTGTTCGGCGTGATCGCCGGCGCGACGCGGCCGACCCGCGGGCGCGTCGTGCTGCACGGCGTCGAGTTGCGCGGGCGCGGCCCGGTCGTCGCGAGCCGGCTCGGCATCGGCCGCAGCTTTCAGCAGACCAGCGCGTTCGCGCAACTCAGCGTGTTCGACAACCTGCGCTGCGCGGCGCTGCACGCGCCGGCCGAGCGGCGCCGCTGGTGGAACCGGCTGCGCGAGTCGCCGTCCGTCGATCGCGCGGCCGCGCGCGTGCTGCACGACGTCGGCCTCGATGCGTGGCACGCGACGCGTGCGGGCGAGCTCGGCTACGCGGAGCAGCGCGCGCTCGATCTCGGCATCGCGCTCGCGAGCGGCGCGCGCACGCTGCTGCTCGACGAACCGACGGCCGGCATGAGCCGCGACCAGGCGGCGCGGATGCTCGCGCTGATCCGCGCGACCACGCAAGGCCGCACGGTGCTGATGATCGAGCACGACATGGACGCGGTGTTCGGCTTCGCCGAGCGCATCACGGTGCTCGTGCGCGGCGCGGTGGTCGCGACCGGCGCGCCCGATGCGATCCGCGCCGATGCCGCCGTGCGCGCCGCGTATCTCGGTGACGGCGCATGAGCGCGCTGCTCGACATCCGCAGCCTGCGCGCATGGTATGCGCTGCAGCCCGTGCTCGACGGCGTCGATCTCACGCTCGCCGCGGGCGAGACGCTCGCGCTGCTCGGCCGCAACGGCTCGGGCCGCTCGACGCTCGCGAAGGCCGTGATGGGGCTCGTGCGCACCGCGGGCTCGGTGCGCATCGACGGCGTCGAATCCGCGGGCGCGCGCACGTTCGAGATCGCGCGGCGCGGCGTCGCGTACGTGGCCGAAAGTCGCGACGTGTTTCCACTGCTCAGCGTGCGCGACAACCTGCGGCTCGGCTTGCGCGGCATGCGCGGCGCGGCCGGGCGCGCCGCGCTCGACGCGCTGCTCGAGCGCTTTGCGCTGCTCGGCGCGCGCGCCGACGTGAAGGCCGGCCGGCTGTCGGGCGGCGAGCAGCAGGTGCTCGCGCTGGTGCGCGCGCTCGCCGGCCGGCCGCGCGTGCTGATCGTCGACGAGCCGGCCGAAGGGCTCGCGCCGCGCGCCGTCGACGAAGTCGGCGCGTGCCTCGCCGCGCTGCAGGCCGACGGCGTCGCGATCCTGCTGATCGAGCAGCGGCTCCAGCTCGCGCCGCGGCTCGCGCAGCGCGTCGCGGTGATGGGGCGCGGACGGATCGTCCACGACGGCGCGCTCGCCGAACTCGGCGGCGACGTCGTCAGCGCGTGGTTGAGCGCCGGTTGATGCCCGACCGGGCCACCGAGCGCTGACCGAGCCCCGACCGAGCGCACGCGCGTTGCGCCGATTGTTCGTCAAACCCCGCCAGTCAATTCGCGTCGAGCCGCTTTATCGCGGCGGCCCAAACCGCGAAGATTGCCAGCAAGGACGGTGCAGCGCATCGCGCGTAACCGGTACCCATCCATCGAAGTCTTCCGATCGAGGAACGAAATCATGAGCAAGCTGGCAGGCAAGGTCGCAATCGTCACGGGCGCATCCAAGGGCATCGGCGCAGCAATCGCCAAGGCGCTGGCCGCCGAAGGCGCGTCGGTCGTCGTCAACTACGCGAGCAGCAAGGCCGGCGCCGACGCGGTCGTCGGCGCGATCGTCGAGGCGGGCGGGCGCGCGGTCGCCGTCGGCGGCGACGTGTCGAAGGGCGCGGATGCGCAGCGCATCGTCGACACCGCGATCGAGACCTATGGCCGTCTCGACGTGCTGGTCAACAACTCCGGCGTCTACGAATTCGCGCCGATCGAAGCGATCACCGAAGCGCACTATCGCCGGCAGTTCGACACCAACGTGTTCGGCCTGCTGCTGACGACGCAGGCGGCCGTCAAGCATCTCGGCGAAGGCGCGAGCATCATCAACATCAGCTCGGTCGTGACGAGCATCACGCCGCCGGCGAGCGCCGTGTACAGCGGCACCAAGGGCGCGGTCGACGCGATCACCGGCGTGCTCGCGCTCGAACTCGGCGCGCGCAAGATCCGCGTGAACGCGATCAACCCGGGGATGATCGTGACCGAGGGCACGCATGCCGCGGGCATCACCGGTTCCGATCTCGAAGCACAGGTGCTCAGCCAGACGCCGCTCGGCCGCCTCGGCGAGCCGAACGACATCGCCTCGGTCGCCGTGTTCCTCGCGTCGGACGATGCGCGCTGGATGACCGGCGAGCACGTGGTGGTGAGCGGCGGGTTGAACTGACCGGCGCGCGGGATCGCGCGAACGGTGCGCGTGCGCCGTTCGCGCCGTTATGCGTCGACGCGCACCGTGATGCGCGCATCGCCAGCGCGGTCGCGCCGACGTGCCGCCGCAAACATTCGACGACGCGCGAGTTCGCCGATTCGACGCGCGACGGCCGCATTGAAGTGCGGCAGCGCCGGGCTCGACGCATCGTCGTCGAACGTGTGCGATGCGAGGCGAAAGCGGGGCGTCGCCATGACGGCTCCGTAGCATTGCCGGCTGCGCAGGCTCATGCGCATGCGCATGCCGGGCGTCCCATCGTCACGGGCCGCCCAGCCCACGTTCCATTCACTGCTCGGACGTTTCCGCACGTCAGCGCTTCGGCGCCGCATCGAGCATCCACTCGTGCGCGGGATCGTTCTTGAACGCCCATGCGCGGCTCGGGCCGGCCATCACGTTCAGGTAGTACAGGTTGTAGCCGTGCGGCGCGACCACCGGGTGATAGCCGCGCGGCACCATCACCACGTCGTGGTTCTCCACCACGCAGGCCTCGTCGAGGCTGCGATCGTCGGTGTACACGCGCTGGAACGCGAAGCCTTGCGGCGGATCGATCCGGTGGTAATAGGTTTCCTCGAGCGAGGTCTCGTCGGGCGCCGCGTCGCGATCGTGCTTGTGCGGCGGGTAGCTGCTCGAATGGCTCGCGGGCGTGACCACCTCGACGACGAGCAGGCGGTCCGCCGCCGGGTTGTCGCCCATCAGGATGTCGCACACGTAGCGCGTGTTGGTGCCTTGCCCGCGCACCGCGCGGCGCATCCGTTCGCCGTCGAGCCGCTGCACCTGCTTGTCGCCGCTCACGCACGGCGCGGTGCACAGCGCGACTTCCGCGTCGCGCGTCGCGACCAGCGTGACGGTCTTGCCGCCGGGCACGTACAGCGCGTCCGGCGACACGTCGTCGAACACGCTGTCGCGCTTGCCGAGCGCGTCGTACGTGTGGCCGTCGACCTCGGCGCGCACCGTGCCGGTCAGCACGACGACGCACAGCTCGCGCGCGCCGGTGTCGAGCGTTTCGGTGTCGCCGGCGCGCAGGCGCAGCGCGCGAAAGCCGACGTGCTGCCAGCCGGCTGACTCCGGCGTCACGTTGCAGATTTCGCGCTCGGGCGACGCCTTGACCAGCAGGGGAGAAATCGTCATGGAGTGGTCCTCGTTCAGATGACGGTGCGCGTCGTACGGGAGCGCTCAGGCGCTCAGCCGTTCGACGATCGCGCGCAGCGTGTCGTAACCCTTCTTCGCATACTGATAGCTCGGCGCGACGGCCGGATCCTGCTCGGCCTCGACCACCAGCCAGCCTTCGTAGCCGGCGTCCCGCAGCGTGCGCAGCGTCGCCTCGTAATCGAGCGCGCCGTCGCCCGGCACCGTGAAGGTGCCGTTGATCACCCCGTTCAGGAAGCTCCAGCCGCCGTTGCGCGCCTGCGTGACGACCTGCGGCCGCACGTCCTTGCAGTGCACGTGCACGACGCGCGCGACGTGCTTCTTCAGCAGCGCGACGGGATCTGCCGCGCCGCCGAAGTACGCGTGGCCGGTGTCGAACAGCAGGAACACCTTGGCTGGATCGGTCAGCGCCATCAGGCGGTCGACGTCGGCCGGCGATTCGACGTACGCGCCCATATGGTGGTGGTACGCGAGCTTGATGCCGTAGGTGTCGAGCAGGTGTGCGCCGAACGCGTCGAGCCGGGCCGCATAGCGCTGCCACGCTTCGTCGTCGACGAAGCGCGGCCGCTTCGCGACCGGCGTGTCGATGCTGCCCTGGATCGTGCCCGCGCATTCGCCGTAGACGACCACCTTCACGTCGTTGTGCTGCAGCTTCGTCAGGTGCGCGCGGCAGCGCTCGATCTCGGCGGCGACCGCATCGGCATCGGTCATGCCCGGCGCGACTTCCGCGAGGAATCCGGAATACCAGCCCGACACGCACACGAGGCCGAATTCCGCGAGCTTCGCTTTCAGCTCGGGGCCGGTCTTCGGAAACTTGTTGCCGAGCTCGAAGCCCGCATAGCCGATCTCGGCGCCTTCCTTCAGCGCCGTCTCCAGCGGCGTCTCGCCGCCGAGCGACGGCAGGTCGTCGTTCATCCACGACAGGGGATTGATACCGATGCGAACGTTCCAGCTCATCACGTGCGTTCCTGGGTTAGAAGGTCGAACAGGGGTTTCACCGTTGCAGGCGAGGCGACGTCAGCGCCGCTGCCGGGTTTTCGCGTCGAGATACGTACGGTGCGCGCGTTCGACGCCGTCGCGGGCGGACACCTGCGGCACCGCGACTTCCCACCATGCGCCGCCGTCGGCGGTCGTGCGCGCGTGCGTCGTGTCGATCACCAGCACCTGGCTCGTCCTCGCCGCGCGCGCCCGCGTCAGTTCGCGGCGCAGTTCGGCCACGTCGCGCACGTGCACGGCTTCGGCGCCCATCGCACGCGCATGCATCGCGAAGTCGATCGTCGAGCGCGCGCCGCCTTCCGGCACGCAGTCGTCGAGCATGTTGTTGAAGCTCGCGCCGCCGCAGCTCAGCTGCAGCCGCTCGATGCAGCCGTAGCCGCGGTTGTCGAGGATCACGACGATGATCTTGCGGCCGAGCATCACCGACGTCGCGAGTTCCGCGTTGAGCATCATGTACGAGCCGTCGCCGACGATCACGATCACTTCGCGCTCGGGCCGCGCGAGCTTCGCGCCGAGGCCGCCGGCGATTTCGTAGCCCATGCACGAGTACGCGTAGTCCATGTGATAGTTGCCCGGCACGCCGCTGCGCCACAGCTTGTGCAGCTCGGCCGGCAGCGTGCCGGCCGCGCACACGACCAGATCGTCGCGCGCGCTGTCGCGTCCGGCGTCCGCCGCCGAATCGCGCACCGCGCCGATCACCTCCGCGTCGTACGGCAGCGTGTCCTGCGGCACGTGCGTGGTCAGCTCGGTCACGCGCGCGTTCCACGCGGCCGCGTGGTCGCGGTTCGTGGCGGTCCAGCCCGCGTCGGCGCGCCAGCCCGCGAGCGCCGCCGACACCTGGCCGAGGCCCGTGCGCGCATCGGCGATCAGCTGCCGGCCGCGTTTCTTGCCCGCGTCGAACGGCTGCACGTTCAGGCTCAGCAGCGTCGCGTCGCCGAACAGTGCATGCGAGCCGGTGGTGAAGTCCTGCAGGCGCGTGCCGACCGCGAACACCACGTCGGCCTGCGCGGCCGCGCGGTTGGCGGCGGGCGAGCCCGTCACGCCGATCGCGCCGAGATTCAGCGGATGGTCCCACGCGAGGCTGCCCTTGCCGGCCTGCGATTCGGCGACCGGCACGCCGTGCGTCTCGGCGAACGTGCGCAGCGCGTCCCATGCCTGGCTGTACAGCACGCCGCCGCCGGCGACGATCAGCGGCCTTTGCGCAGCCTTCAGCACGTCGAGCGCATCGGCGAGCTCGAGCGCGTCGGCCGGCGGCCGGCGCATCCGGATCAGCGGCGGCGCGAAGAAATCTGCGGGCCAGTCGTATGCGAAGGTCTGCACGTCCTGCGGCAACGCGAGGCACACGGGGCCGCACTGCGCGGGGTCGGTCATCACCTGGATCGCGCGCGGCAGCGCGACGAGCAATTGCTCCGGCGACGTGATGCGGTCGAAGTAGCGCGTGACCGGCCGGAAGCAGTCGTTCGCGCTGACGTCGCCCTGTTCGAAGTCCTCGACCTGCTGCAGCACCGGGTCGGGCAGCCGCGACACGAACACGTCGCCGGGCAGCAGCAACAGCGGCAGGCGGCCGACGTGCGCGAGCGCCGCCGACGTCAGCATGTTGGTCGCGCCGGGGCCGATGCTCGACGTCGCGGCCATCATCCGCTGCCGGAAATTCGCTTTCGCGAACGCGACGGCCGCGTTCGCCATCCCTTGCTCGTTGTGCGCGCGCAGCGTGGGCAGGCGGTCCTTCTCGGCATGCAGCGCTTCGCCGAGCCCGGCCACGTTGCCGTGCCCGAAGATCGCGAACACGCCGCCGCAGTACGGCAGGACGTCGGTGCGGCCGTCCGGCTGGACGACTTCGGCTTGCAGGGCGGCCAGGTAGCGCACGAGCGCCTGGCTGACGGTCAGTCTCACGGTGGTGGTCATCGTCTGTCGATCGGAAGAGTCGGTGAAGTCGGCAAAGTCGGTGAAGTCGCTGAACTCGGTGCAGGGATCGCGCGCACGGCCGGTGCGCTCACGCTGCGGCGGCGCGCGCGGGGTCGCGGCGGCCGAGCCACGCGTCGACGAGCTGCGCGAAATTGGCGGCGACTGCGTCGATCAGCGCGCGGTCGTCGATGCGGCCGGCGAGCCACGCCAGCGATGCGTCGACCCACAGCGAACGCCCGACCATGAAGCCCTTGACGATCGGGTTGGTCGCCGAGCGGAAGCTGTCGACCAGATACTGCAGCGGCTGGTTCAGCCCGAGGATCACAGCGCCGCGGCAATAGCGGTCGCGCTCGGCGACGAGCGATTCGAGCCGCGCCCAGCCGTCGGCGCTCATCGGCGCGAGCTTCCACCATTCGGGCATCACGCCGAGGTTGTAGAAGCGCGCGACGGTGCGCAGCACGGCGTCGTCTTCGGTGCCGGGCGGCGTCACCGCACGCGGCGGAATGATCTCGAGCAGCAGCTCGTTGCCGCTCGCGCGCGTGGCTTCCCACAGCTCGAGCACGCGCTGCTCCTGCGCGACGCGCAGGTCGACGTCGTCGTCGGGGTGATAGTGGACGAGGCACTTGACGACCTGTTCGGTCGGCCAGTGCGTGAGCGTCGAGCCGACCGAGCGCGTGTCGTCGAAGCACAGCGGGCGCGAGCCCGGCAGCTCGACCGGGCGGCCGACCCACCAGCCGCGGCCGGTGGCCGCCGCGAGCGCATCGCGTCCGTATGCGCCGCCGTCGATCAGCACGCCGACGTGACCCTCGATGTGGCGCTCGCGCTCGACCTGCTCGGCCGCGCGTACCAGCAGGCGCTTGAGCGTCTTGATCCGCTCCTCGTCCGCGCCGGCCTGCACGACCAGCTCGTAGAACTGGCTGCGATGGTCGAACGCCATCACGCACAGGTCGTCCCAGTCGCGACGCGGCACCGTCACGCGATGCAGATGCGCGAGCGTGCGATCGGCGTCCACCTGCGGATTGCGGCTGCCGCCGAACCAGTGCGCGAGTTCGGCCGGCGTCGGCATCGCGGCGGAGCACGCGTGACGCGACACCACGATCGCGCCGCACGCGTTCGCGATGCGCGTGGCTTCCGCCCAGTCGCGGCCGCGCAGCAGCCCGGACAGCAAGCCGGACAGGAACGCATCGCCCGCGCCGAGCACGTTCAGCACTTCGACGCGCTCGCCGTGGAAGGTCGGCGCATCGTCGATCCGCGCGGGAACGTCGCCGTCGATCACGCAGCAGCCGAGCGCGCCGCGCTTGACCACCAGCACCGCGCCGCTCGCGCGCCGCACGGCCTCGAGCGACGCGATCAGGTCGTCCGGCGCGCCGCCCGCGATCAGGAATTCCTCTTCGGTGCCGACCAGCAGATCGAATTCGCCGAGCACCTGCTGCAACTGCCGCGTGACCTGCGCGTCGGGCACGTAGCGGTTCTCGCCCGCGCCGCGCGCGGTCAGCCCCCACAGCACCGGCCGATAGTCGATGTCGAGAATCCGCACGACGCCGTGGCGGCGCGCGTAGCCGAGCGCGGTCAGCGACGCCTCGCGGGTCGCCGGCGTCGACAGATGCGTGCCGGTGATCGCGAGCGCGCGGCAGCGGGCGATGAAGCCCTCGTCGATCTCGTCGGCGCGCACGGCCATGTCCGCGCAGTTCTCGCGCACGAACAGCAGCGGGAACGTGTCGCGATCCTTCAGGCCGAGCAGCACCAGCGCGGTGAGGCGCTCCGGATCGGTCTGCAGCTGGCTCGTGTCGCAGCCCTCGCGCTCGAGCGTCTCGCGCACGAAGCGGCCCATCTGCTCGTCGCCGACGCGCGAGATCATCGCGGTCTTCAGCCCGAGGCGGGCGACGCCGAACGCGACGTTGCCCGACGAGCCGCCGAGGTACATCTGGAAGCTGCGCGCGTCCTCGAGGCGGCTGCCGTACTGCTGCGCGTAGAGGTCCACGGCCACGCGGCCGAGGCAGGCGAGATCGATGGGGCGGTCAGTCGGAAAGTTCAACGGGCTCATATCACGTATCACGCTCGCGGCCGGCGCGCGACGCGGCCGGCTGTTGGGGGATCGATCGGGCGACGATGCTCGGCCGCCTGCACGGCCCGGCGCGAACGCGCCTGCCGCAACGAATCGGGCTACGGAACGGAGTCTAGACTTTTTGGAAATCCTGTTCCCTAGGTGAAATCACGTAGAAATAAATTTCCAAATTCGCGACGAAGTGATCTACAGTTTCATCCGGATGCTTCAGTCCCGATCGGACCAGATCGGACTCGGCCCGGCGGCGCGCAACGCGCCGTCTTCCGCCCCCGGAGATGAGGAGACAGAGTGATCATGAAGACCAAGCTGATGGCCGCCGCGGCCGCCGCGATCCTGGCGATGCCGCTCGCGCATGCCGAGAAGATCGGCGTGACGATGGCATCGTTCGACGACACGTTCCTGACGATCCTGCGCAACAGTATCAGCGACGCGGCGAAGAAGGACGGCGCGACGGTGCAGATCGAGGACGGCGGCAACGACGTCGGCAAGCAGTTGAGTCAGGTGCAGAACATGATCGCGCAGAAGGTCGACGCGATCATCGTGAACGCGGTCGACACCGACGCGACGCCGAAGATCACCAAGATGGTGACGGCCGCGAAGATCCCGCTCGTCTACGTGAACCGCAAGCCGGTCGACTTCGACAAGCTGCCGGCCGGCGTCGCGGTGGTCGCGTCCGACGAGAAGCAGTCGGGCACGCTGCAGGCGCGCCAGGTGTGCAAGCTGCTCGGCGGCAAGGGCGACATCCTGGTGCTGATGGGCGAGCTGTCGAACGAGTCGGCGCGCGCGCGCACCAAGGACATCGAGGACGTGATCGCGACGAAGGAATGCGCCGGCATGAAGATCGTCGACAAGCGCGAAGGCAAGTGGAGCCGCACGCAGGGCCAGGACATCACGATGAACTGGCTGAGCTCCGGCGCGAAGTTCGATGCGATCGTGTCGAACAACGACGAGATGGCGATCGGCGCGATCAACGCGCTGAAGGCCGCGCGCAAGCTGACGCCGAAGACGGTCGTCGCGGGCATCGACGCGACGCCCGACGGGCTCGCCGCGATGAAGAGCGGCGACCTGAAGGTGTCGGTGTACCAGAACGCGGCCGGGCAGGGCGCGCAGGCGGTGGCCGCCGCGCTCAAGCTCGCGAAGAAGCAGCCGGTCGAGCGCTTCGTGAACGTGCCGTTCGAGCTGGTCACCCCCGAGAACATGAGCCAGTACGCGAAGCACTGACCGGTTTTTCCGCTGAATTGCGCGTGCCCGGCCGGTCCGGGCGCGCGTGCGACTTGCGAGGAACGTCCATGTTTACTGCCAGGATGGCGCGCTCGATGGCCAGCGAAAGCGCGCCGGCCGCGTCGGCGCCCGCATCGGCCGGGCCTGCTGCGGCCGCGTCCGACTGCCTGCTCGAAGTGCGCGGCGTCGGCAAGTCCTTTCCCGGCGTCGTCGCGCTCGACGGCGTGCAGTTCCGCGTGCGGCGCGGCACCGTGCATGCGCTGATGGGCGAGAACGGCGCGGGCAAGTCGACGCTGATGAAGATCATCGCCGGCGTCTACACGCCCGACCGCGGCGAGATCCTGATCGACGGCGAGCCGGTCGTGCTGAACGGGCCGCTCGATGCGCTCGAGCGCGGCATCGCGATGATCCATCAGGAACTGAACCTGATGCCGTACATGACGGTCGCGGAGAACATCTGGATCCGCCGTGAACCGAAGAACCGCTTCGGCCTGATCGATCACGCGGAGCTGCGCCGCCGCACGGCCGCGCTGTTCGAGCGGCTGTCGATCGACATCGACCCGGAAGCCGACGTGCGCACGCTGACCGTCGCGAGCCGACAGATGGTGGAGATCGCGAAGGCCGTATCGTTCGACTCGGACGTGCTGATCATGGACGAGCCGACCTCCGCGCTGACCGACAAGGAGGTCACGCACCTGTTCCGGATCATTCGGCAGCTGCGCGAGCAGGGCAAGGGCATCGTCTACATCACGCACAAGATGAACGAGCTGTTCGAGATCGCCGACGAGTTCTCGGTGTTCCGCGACGGCCGCTACATCGGCACGCACGCGTCGAGCGACGTCACGCGCGACGACATCATCAGGATGATGGTCGGCCGCGAGATCACGCAGATGTTTCCGAAGGAGACGGTGCCGATCGGCGACGTCGTGCTCGCGGTGAAGAACCTCGGCGTCGACGGCGTGTTCCGCGACGTCAGCTTCGAGCTGCGCGCGGGCGAGATTCTCGGCGTCGCGGGGCTGGTCGGCTCGGGCCGCTCGAACGTCGCCGAGGCGCTGTTCGGCGTCGTGCCGGCGACCTCCGGCGAGATCCTGATCGACGGCAAGCCGGTGCGCATCGCGACGCCCGCGCAGGCGATGAAGCACGGCATTGCGTTTCTCACCGAGGATCGCAAGGACAGCGGCTGCTTCCTCAATCTCGACCTGCTCGCGAACATGGAGGCGGCGGTGCTCAGCAACCGCTACGTGAAGTTCAATTTCGTGCAGCAGGCGCAACTGCGGCGCGATTGCGAGGCAATGAGCCGGATGCTGCGCGTGAAGGCGCCGGGGCTGCACGAGGAGATCCAGAACCTGTCGGGCGGCAACCAGCAGAAGGTGCTGATCGGCCGCTGGCTGTTGACGCAGCCGCGCATCCTGATCCTCGACGAGCCGACGCGCGGCATCGACGTCGGCGCGAAGGCCGAGATTCACCGGCTCGTCAGCGCGCTCGCCGCGAAGGGCGTCGCCGTGCTGATGATCTCGTCGGAAATGCCGGAGGTGCTCGGCATGAGCGATCGCGTGATGGTGATGCACGAAGGCCGGATGACCGGCATCGTCGAACGCAAGGACGCCGACCAGGTCCGCATCATGGACCTCGCGTCGCGCTGACCTGCAATCAAGCATGGAGACAAACAGATGGGCAACCTGAATCCGGTCGCGGACGCGCAGTCCATGACGATCAAGACGCGGCACGCGAAGTGGCCGCCCGAGCTGAGCATCTTCCTGGTGCTGGTGGGCATCAGCCTGTTCTTCGAGGGGATCGGCTGGCTCGTCGTCGGCCAGAGCTTCCTGTTCAACGCCGAGCGGCTCGAGATCATTGTGCTGCAGATGGCCGTGATCGGCATCATCGCGGTCGGCGTGAACCTCGTGATCATCACGAGCGGGATCGACCTGTCGTCGGGCTCGGTGGTCGCCGCGGCGGCCGTCGTGTCGGCGAGCCTCGCGCAGGTGTCGGACTTTCCGCGCGCCGTGTTCCCGCATCTCACCGACCTGCCGATCGTCTGGCCGGTGCTCGCCGGCGTGTGCGTGGGGCTGCTGGTCGGCCTGCTGAACGGCTCGCTGATCGCGCTGACCGGCATCCCGCCGTTCATCGCGACGCTCGGCACGATGGTCGCCGCGCGCGGCTTCGCGAAGTGGTTCACCAACGGGATGCCGGTGTCGATGCTGACCGACCAGTTCGCGGCGATCGGCGCGGGCGCGAACCCGGTGATCATCTTCGTCGTGGTGGCCGCGATCTTCCACGTCGTGCTGCGCTACACGCGCTTCGGCAAGTACACGTATGCGATCGGCGCGAACCGCCACGCGGCCGTCGTGTCGGGCATCAACGTGACGCGCCATCTGGTGTTCGTCTATGCGATCGCGGGGCTGCTGAGCGGCATCGCCGGCACGGTGACGGCCGCGCGGGCGATCTCCGGGCAGTCGGGCATGGGCGTGATGTACGAGCTGGACGCGATCGCGGCCGTCGTGATCGGCGGCACGTCGCTGTCGGGCGGCCTCGGCCGCGTGACGGGCACCGTGATCGGCGTGCTGATCCTTGGCGTGATGACGTCGGGCTTCACGTTCATCCGCATCGACGCGTACTACCAGGAGATGGTGAAGGGCGCGATCATCGTCGCGGCCGTGATCGCCGACCAGTATCGCAACAAGAAGTCGCGCCGCTGAACGGCGGCATGCGAGGCCGCATGCGTGCGGCGCGCCGCGCAACGGCTTCGGCGCGGCGCGCAGATCGACGATCGAACCGGCGCGGCACGGGCCGCGCCGTTGAACAACGATAGACCGGAGATAACAGGATGACCTTGCAAATCGGCGTGATCGGCTGCGGCGCGATCGGCCAGGACCATATCCGCCGGCTCACGCGCACGCTGTCCGGCGCGCGCGTGGTTGCCGTCAACGACATCGACCCGCAACAGGCGCGCGACGCCGTGACGAAGTACGGGCTCGACGCGGAGATCTACGGCGACGGTCACGACGTCGTCGCGGCCGCGGACGTGCAGGCGCTGCTCGTCACGTCGTGGGGGCCGACGCACGAGGCGTTCGTGCTCGACGCGATCGCGCACGGCAAGCCGGTGTTCTGCGAGAAGCCGCTCGCGGTGACGGCCGACGGCTGCATGCGCATCGTCGAAGCCGAAGTCGCGCACGGCAAGCGGCTCGTGCAGGTCGGCTTCATGCGGCCTTACGACGAAGGCTATCGCGCGCTCAAGCGCGTGATCGACAGCGGCGAGATCGGCGCGCCGCTGATGCTGCATTGCGCGCATCGCAACCAGTCGGTCGGCGAGCGCTATACCACCGACATGGCGATCACCGACACGCTGATCCACGAACTCGACGTGCTGCGCTGGCTGCTCGGCGAGGACTACGCGAGCGCGCAGGTCGTCTACCCGAAGAAGACGCGTCATGCGAGCGCGCATCTCGCCGATCCGCAGATCGTGCTGCTCGAAACCGTGAGCGGCGTGCGCATCGACGTCGAGATCTTCGTGAACTGCCAGTACGGCTACGACATCCAGTGCGAGGTGGTCGGCGAAAACGGCATCGCGAAGCTGCCCGATCCGCCGGCCGTCGGGCTCAAGCATGCGGCGCGGCAGTCGGTCGAGATCATGACCGACTGGAAGGAGCGCTTCATCGCGTCATACGACGTCGAGCTGCAGGCGTTCATCGACGGCGTGCGCGCAGGCGCGCTCACGGGGCCGTCCGCGTGGGACGGCTACGCGGCCGCGGTCGCGGCCGATGCGTGCGTGCGCGCGCAACGCAGCGCGGCGGTCGAGCCGATCGCGATGGCCGAGCGGCCGGCGTTTTATCGCGGCTGAGCGGTGGGGCGGCGCGGGCGTGACGGAGTGAGCGGCGTGCTGCCGCTGCGTCGATGCCGATGCAGACGTTGACGCGAGCGACTCGCGCCCGCAGTGTCGCGCCCGGCTCACCGCGCTTCAGCACAAGAACACGAACAGGGACACGACAATCATGATCGACGGACAGCTTGTGCTCGGCCATTCGATCCGCTGGGGCATGGTCGGCGGCGGGCTCGGCAGCCAGATCGGCTATAGCCACCGGTCGGCGGCGCTGCGCGACGGCAGCTTTCAACTGGTTGCGGGCGCATTCGATCTCGACGCGGCGCGCGGCCGGCAGTTCGGCGTGAAGCTCGGCGTCGACGCCGAGCGCTGCTATCCGGACTACCGGACGATGTTCGACGCGGAAGCGCAGCGCGCCGACGGCATCCGCGCGGTGTCGATCGCGACGCCGAACAACACGCACTTCGAGATCTGCCGGGCCGCGCTGAACGCGGGGCTGCACGTGGTCTGCGAGAAGCCGCTGTGCTTCACGACCGACGAGGCGCAGGCGCTGCAGCGGCTGTCGGTCGAGCGCAACCGGATCGTCGGCGTCGCGTACGGCTATGCCGGCTACCAGATGATCGAGCAGGCGCGCGAGATGATTGCGCGCGGCGATCTCGGCGAGATCCGCATCGTGCAGATGCAGTTCGCGCACGGCTTTCACAGCGACGGCGTCGAAGCGGCGAGCGCGGCCGCGCGCTGGCGCGTCGACCCGAAGTTCGCCGGGCCGAGCTACGTGCTCGGCGACATCGGCACGCATCCGCTGTACCTGTCCGAAGTGATGGCGCCTGAGCTGAAGATTCGCCGGCTGATGTGTTCGCGGCAGAGCTTCGTGAAGAGCCGCGCGCCGCTCGAGGACAACGCGTTCACACTCATGGAGTACGACACCGGCGCGATCGGCTACGTGTGGTCGAGCGCGGTGAACGCGGGCTCGATGCACGGGCAGAAGGTGCGCGTGATCGGCTCGAAGGCGAGCGTCGAATGGTGGGACGAGCATCCGAACCAGTTGCGCTATGAAATCCAGGGGCAGCCGGCGCAGCTGCTCGATCGTGCAATGGGCTATCTGCATCCGCACGCGTTACGCGAAGACCGCATCGGCGCCGGGCACCCCGAAGGGCTGTTCGATGCGTGGTCGAACCTGTATGCGCGTTTCGCGCTCGGGATGGACGCGACCGATCGCGGCGATGCGCAGACGTTGCGGCAGATTCGTTTTCCGGACGTCCATGCGGGCGTCGAAGGCGTGCGGTGGGTCGAGAACTGCGTGCGCTCCGCCGACGCGGGCGGCGTGTGGGTCGACTATCGTTGAGCGGGGGCTTGTGCTGTCCGTGCAGGCGGCAGGTCGGTAAACGCCCCGATCTTTACGCGCTGGCGCTGGCGTTGGACAATCGTTTCGAACGACGCCGCCGGTCGCAGGCAGCAGACGATCGAGCGCGTGGGAGCGGGCGTGCGGCGCGGCCCGTGCCGCAAACGTGATTAAATTCGCCCTTCATGCAGGTATTCAGTGAAGCCCCGGGCCGCGTGCGCAAGCCGCGCATCGGGGCCGTCAACTTCGCGCCATCCGATGACTTCATCCGAGAAACCTCCCGCCACCGTCGAGCAGTTCATGCAGCATCTGACGCAGGAATACGACGGCCTCAGCAATCGCCTGAAGGCGATCGCGCGTCATGTGGAAACGCATCGGGACCAGCTTGGGCTCGAAGGCATCCAGTCGCTTGCGCAGGCGTGCGGCGTGCAGCCGTCGGCCGTCGTGCGCTTCGCGAAGCACTTCGGCTTCTCCGGCTTCTCCGAGATGCAGCGGCTGTTTCGCGAGGGGCTCGCGCAGCAGATCGCGCCGGGCCGCGCGTACAACCTGCGCGTGCGCGACGTGATCGAATCGGGCTCGTCGAGCCTGCAGCCCGAGCAGATCGCCGACGAGTTCATCAAGGGCAGCATCGCCGGGATGCAGCAGCTGCGGCAGACGCTCGATCCGCAGGCGCTCGCGCAGGCCGTCGAGCTGCTCGCCGACACGCAGGCGATCTGGATCGCCGGCTCGCGCCGCGCGTTTCCGATCGCCGTCTATCTCGACTACGCGCTGCAGCACACCGACAAGCGCATCGGGCTGTTCAGCGCGCTCGGCAGCATGCATCTCGGCCAGATCCGCTCGGTGCGCGAAGGCGACGTGATGATCGTGATCTCGTTCATGCCGTATGCGGAGGAGACGGTGCAAGTCGCCCAGGAGGCCGTCCAGCGCGGCGCGCGCGTGATCGCGATCACCGACAGCCGGATGAGCCCGCTCGCGCGCGACGCCGAGGTCACGCTGATGGTGCAGGACAGCGCGACGTTCGGCTTTCGCGCGCTGACCGCGACGATGGGCCTCGCCCAGAGCCTGTTCGTCGCGCTCGCGTACCGGCTCGAGCTGTCGTACCGGCCGACCGCCGACGGCGCGCACGGCACGAAGGCCGGTTGAGTCCGACTGCCGGTGCGCCGCGCGCCGTCCGCCGGACGCAGCGGCGCAGGGCGCACCGGCCGGCTTACTTCGCGGTCGGCATCGCGAATTCGGCGCCCTTGCCGATGCTCGACGCCCAGCGCTGCATCACCGACTTCTGGCGCGTATAGAAGCGCACGCCTTCTTCGCCATAAGCATGCATGTCGCCGAACAGGCTCTTCTTCCAGCCGCCGAAGCCGTGCCACGCCATCGGCACCGGAATCGGCACGTTGATGCCGACCATGCCGACCTGGATGCGCCGCGCGAATTCGCGCGCGATGCCGCCGTCGCTCGTGAAGCATGCGACGCCGTTGCCGAATTCGTGCGCGTTGATCAGGTCGACCGCCGCGCCGAAGTCCTTCACGCGCACGCAGCCGAGCACCGGCCCGAAGATCTCTTCCTTGTAGATGCGCATGTCGGGCGTCACGTGATCGAACAGCGTGCCGCCGGTGAAGAAGCCTTGCTCGCGGCCCGGCACGCGCAGCCCGCGGCCGTCGACCACCAGTTGCGCGCCTTCGCTGACGCCTTGCTCGATGTAGCCTTCGATGCGCTTGAGCGCTTCGCCGGTGACGATCGGGCCCATCTCGACTTCGGGCGACATGCCGTCGCCGATCACGAGCTTGCGCGCCCGCTCCGCGACGGCCGGCACGATCCGGTCGGCCACGTCGCCGACCAGCACCGCGATGCTGATCGCCATGCAGCGTTCGCCGGCCGAGCCGTAGGCGGCGCCGATCAGCGCGTCGACGGCCTGCTCGAGGTTCGCATCGGGCATCACGACGAGATGGTTCTTCGCGCCGCCGAGCGCCTGCACGCGCTTGCCCGACTGCACCGCGCGCTGCTGCACGTAGGCCGCGATCGGCGTCGAGCCGACGAAGCTGACGGCCTGCACGTCCGGATGATCGAGCAGCGCGTCGACCGCGCCCTTGTCGCCCTGCACGACGTTGAACACGCCGGCGGGCAGGCCGGCCTGGGTGAGCAGGTCGGCCATGAACAGCGCGGCCGACGGATCGCGTTCGCTCGGCTTCAGCACGAACGTGTTGCCCGTCGCGAGCGCGACCGGGAACATCCAGCACGGCACCATGCACGGGAAGTTGAACGGCGTGATGCCGGCGACCACGCCGAGCGGCTGGCGCATCGTCCAGTTGTCGATGCCGGTGCTGACCTGGTCGGTGAAGTCGCCCTTGAGCAACTGCGGCACGCCGCAGGCGAATTCGATGATGTCGATGCCGCGCGCGACTTCGCCCTGCGCATCGGAGAACACCTTGCCGTGCTCGGCCGTGATGATTGCCGCGAGCGTGTCGCGGTGCTCGTTCATCAGCTGCAGGAAGCGATGCAGCACGCGCGCGCGGCGGATCGGCGGCGTCGCGGCCCACTCGGGGAACGCGGCATGGGCCGACACGACGGCGCGCTGCACTTCGTCGCCGTCGGCGAGCGCGACGCGGCGCACGGCGCGGCCGAGCGCCGGATTGAGGACGTCCTGGAAGCGGCCGCTGCGGCCGGCGACGGGCGCGCCGTCGAGGTAGTGGCCGACGTCGGCGTCGGACGTGTAGGCGGGAACCGGGTTCATCGTGTCTCCTGGGGGATGGGGGTACGACGGCTAGTCTAGGCAAAGCGGCGGGGCGGGAGAAGGCCGCGAAACTTGATTCACTGTTCAGAATTCTGAATAATCGGCGGATGAATCAGCAAAATGTCCAGGCGCTCTGGCCGCATATCCATTCGTTGACGGTGCTGGCCGCGGCCGGCAGTTTCACGGCCGCCGCGCAGCGGCTCGGCATCAGCAAGGCCGCGATGAGCCAGCGCATCGCCGATCTCGAGAAGGCGGCCGGCGTGCCGCTCGTGCGGCGCACGACGCGCAGCGTGCGGCTCACCGACGCCGGGCAGACGCTGGTCGACAGCACGCGCGACGCGTTCGAATCGATCGGCCAGCACTTCGCGCGCGTGAAGGAGCTGGCCGGCGAGCCGCGCGGCCTGCTGCGCGTGACTGCGCCGGTCGCGCTCGGGCGTCAGCAGGTCGTGCCGCACCTGCCCGATTTTCTGCGGCAGCATCCGGGCGTGCAGATCGAGCTCGACCTGTCCGACCGGCTGCATTCGCTGACGCAGGAGGGCTTCGACCTCGCGATCCGCCACACCACGACCGCGCCGCAGACGCACGTGGCGTGGAAGCTGTGCGACACGCGCTCGCTGCTGGTCGCGAGCCGCGACTACCTCGATGCGCGCGGCGCGCCGCGCCATCCGTCCGAACTGGTCGATCACAGCTGCCTGTGCTACCTGCGCGACAACGAGCCGGCCGCGTGGAGCTTCGAGCCGCACGGCCGGCGTCGGCAGCGCGTGAGCGTGCCGGTGCGCGGCAGTTTCGCGGCGAACAACAGCGAGGCGATGCGCGAGGCGGCGCTCGGCGGCCTCGGCATCGCGCTGCTGCCGGATTTCAGCGCGCAGCGCGACCTCGACGCCGGCCGGCTCGTCGCGCTGCTCGACGGCTGGCGGCCGTCGGGCGCGTTCGGCGACCACATCTTCGCGATCCGGCCGTACAGCGCGGTCGTGCCGAGCGCGGTGCGCGCGCTGGTGCGGCACCTGCGCGAGCGGCTCGCGGGCGGATTCGGCGGCGCTTGAGGGGCGATCGGGTCGGGCCGTCGCCGGGCAGCCGGTGAGCATTCGGCGGCATACCGACGTCCAGCCGACGTCCAGCCGACGTCCAGCCGACGTCCAGCCGACGTCCAGCCGACGACCAGCCGACGACCAGCCGACCACCAGCCGACCACCAGCCAACCACCAGCCAACGGCCAACCGACGTGCATTCGACGGCCAATCGACCACCGACCGACAAGACCCTCGACAGCCACCCGCCAAACCCCCATCACCCCCACACCGCGCGAGCGCCCATTGCCGCCCCCCGCAGGCGCCCACACGCGCGCTGCGGTAAAATCGCCGCTTCCTCCCGCGCCCGTGTGGCGCGTCATTCGAAGGTCGACAGCCGATGCAGATTCACAAGGAAGTGGACGCGCGCGGGCTCAACTGCCCGTTGCCGATCCTGCGCGCGAAGAAAGCGCTCGCCGATATGGAAAGCGGGCAGATCCTCAAGGTGCTCGCCACCGATCCGGGCTCGCAGCGCGATTTCGCCGCGTTTGCGAAGCAGACCGGCAACGAGATCGTCGACGTGACGACGCAGGACAAGACTTTCGTGTTCCTGATGCGCCGCCGTTGACGGCCGCGCATCACGCGCCTCTCACGGCATCCGGGGCGGGCGGTGCGCCCACGTCTCGCCGTCTCTGACAATTCTTAAACCTCGTCCCGCGGCCGCTTGCGTATACTGGCGCGGCCGGTCGTCCGTCTCGGACCGATGCGCCGGCCGCGGTACGTCATACGAGGCAGGCACGGGGGCCATGCCCGACGCGACCGTCGTACCAACGGGGAAAGGACATGTCCTTCAGACCAGGGACCATTCGCAGTCCATCCGGTTCGGAACGCAGCGCGCCGGAGTCGAGCCGGATCGAGCTCGACCCGCGCCGGGATCGCCACGCGCGTGCCGCGCTGGAGGCGTATGCCGATTCGGCCGCAGCCGAGATGCCATGGCTTGCCGAATCGCTCGACGAACAACTACGCGACGCCGCACGCGGCGATCACACGGGAGCAACGTATTGCGGCGCGACGATCGAACGCGTGTTCGAGCTCGCGCACGCGTGGGCAGCCGGGCAGCCCGACTATGCATCGACGGCCTGGGAGCGCGTGCGCGCGCAGCTGCAACGGATGCTGCAGGAGCCGGCGCCGGGCGCGCCAGCCGCGTTGGCCGCCCACATGGCGGGCGCCGATTAGCCGATTCACCGACTGATTGCGCGAGCGGGCGCGCAGAACGATTATTCGAATAATGGGCCGTGGGCCGCGCAATTTCCCGGCAGATTTCGTACTACTATGACGAAATCGCCGATTGGTCCGCGCCCCATTTTCGAGATGGCGGGCAAGGCGACGCGTCTCGCGCGTTGCGCGGGCGGTCAACGGCGGTTCGCCGGCCGGAGTCCGAAGTCGCGTGTGCTACGCGGCGGGCTGAACGTGCAGAGCCGGGCTGGACGAACCGATTTGGATTTGCGGGGTGTTATGAGAATTGCTGTACTGGATGACGATCCGGCCCAGACGGATTTTGTCAGTCAAACGCTGACGGCCGCCGGCCACACGTGCTACGCGTTCAAGGAAGGCAAGGCTCTGAAGAAGCGTCTGCAGCGAGAGACGTTCGATCTGCTCGTGCTCGACTGGAACGTGCCGGACATGTCGGGTGAGGAAGTGCTCAAGTGGGTGCGCGAGAATCAGACCGAGCACACGCTGCCGATCATCTTCATGACGAGCCGCGACGACGAAGCCGGCATCACGCAAATTCTCAACGCGGGCGCCGACGATTACGTGGTCAAGCCCGTGTCGGGCCCGATCCTGCGCGCGCGCATCGGCTCGCTGCTGCGCCGCGCGTATCCGGTCAATGCCGAGGCGGCCATACGCGAATTCGACCAGTTCCGCTTCGACGTGAACCTGAAGCAGGCCTACGCGGGCGACAAGCCCGTGAGCCTCACGCAGAAGGAGTTCGAGCTGGCGCTGCTGCTGTTCCAGCACCTCGACCGGCCGCTGTCGCGCGCGCACATTCTCGATCTCGTCTGGAAGCAGGCGACCGACATTCCGTCGCGTACGATGGACACCCACATCTCGATGCTGCGCACGAAGCTCGGCCTGCGGCCGGAAAACGGCTACCGGCTCGCGCCGATTTACGGCTACGGCTACCGGCTCGAACGCGTCGGTCACGGAGAACCGGAGTGATCGCACGCATCCCGCAGCGCCCCGCGAGCGGGCGCATGACCGCATTGCGCGTCGCCGGTGCGCTCGCGTTCGCCGTCGCCGCGCACCAGGCTGCCGCGCAGCCGAGCGCCGCGACGGGCAAGACGGTCGTCTACCGCACGCAAGCCGGCGACACGCTCTACGACGTCGCCACGCGTTACCTGCAAGGGCCGGACGACTGGCAACTGCTGCAACGGATCAACCACGTGCCGGCACCGAAGCATCTGCAGCCGGGCACCGCGTTGAAGCTGCCGGTCGTGCGGCTGCGCAAGGAAAAGCTGACCGCGCGCATCGTGGCGGTGCAGGGCAGCGCGCAGCGCTGGTCCGGCGGCGCGTATGCGCCGCTGGCGAACAACACGACGCTCGCCGAGGGCGAGCGCGTGCGCACCGGCGCCAACGGCTTCGTGACGCTCGAACTCGCGGACGGCACGCACATGAGCCTGCCGCCCGACAGCCAGCTCGAGTTGAAGACGCTGCGTCGCACCGTGCTGACGGGCATGCTCGATCGCGTGTTCGAACTCACGCGCGGCGAGGTGGACAGCGAGGTCACGCATCTGAAGAAACGCGACGACCGCTTCCAGATCCGTTCGCCGTCGGTGGTGGCCGGCGTGCGCGGGACGCGCTTTCGCGTGAACTACGACGCCGACGGCAATGCGGCCACGCGCGTCGAAGTGCTCGACGGCACGGTCGGCGTCGCGGGCAAGCAGCAACTGGCCGACGCCACGCTCGTGCATGCCGACTTCGGCAGCGTCGCGACGTCGTCAGGCACGGTCGGCGCGCCGATCCCGCTGCTGCCGGCGCCGGCGCTCGCCCATCCGGACAAGGTGCAGGACGAGCCGGACATCGCGTTCGACGTCGTCCCGCTCGAGCATGCGAACGCGTATCACCTGCAGCTCGGGCGCGACGCGGGGATGCTCGACCTGTTCAGCGAAACGCGCACCGTCTCGACGCGCGCGGTGTTCCGTGAGGTGCCGAACGGCACGTACTTCGTGCGCGTCGCCGCGATCGACGACAACGGCCTCGAAGGCACGCCGCACATCTACGCGTTCGAGCGGCGCCGGATGGGGCTCGACGCGAGCGCGTCGCCCGGCCCGAGCGGGTATGAGTTCCGCTGGGCGGCCGACGGCTCGGGCGACGACGCGCGCTATCGCTTCGTGCTGTCGCGCTCGAAGGATCTGAGCGCACCCGTGGTCGACGAGATGGGCCTGCAGGCGCGTCGAATCAACGTCGAGCACCTGCCGCCCGGCGACTACTACTGGGCGGTGACGGTCGAGGCGTTCGACGGCGGCAAGTTCTATCAGAAGACCAGTCCGGTCAGCGCGTTCACCTTGTCGCGCTGATCCGCAGCGCATGAAGCACGGCTCCGTTTCTCCGCTGCGGCATCTCGGCCGCCGCTTCCTGATCGAATGGATCGCGATCGGCTGTCTCGGCATCGCGGTGGTCCTCGGGTGCGCGCTCGGCCGGCTGTCGTCGGATGTCGACGGGCTGATCTACGACCGGCTGCTGATGTTGCGCAGCCTGCCGCTGTCGCCCGACGTCGTCGTGGTCGACATCGACAATGCGAGCGTGTCGGCGCTCGGCCGCTGGCCGTGGCCGCGCAGCGTGCACGCGCGGCTGCTCGACACGCTGTCGCGCGCGCGGCCGGCCGCGGTCGTCTACGACGTGCTGTTTACCGAGCCGTCGCCCGACGATCGCGCGTTCTCCGATGCGATGACCCGCGTGCCGACCTTCCTGCCCGTGTTGCTGAGCCCCGAGCGCGCGGACGGCACGCGCACCGTCGAACCGCCGGTCACGGAACTCGCGGCGCACGCGATGGGCCTCGGCCACATCAATCTCGAAGTCGATCCCGACGGCATCGTGCGCAGCGTCGCGCTGTTCGAAAGCGATGGACGCGTGCGCTGGCCGCAATTGATGGTGCCGGTGTACGGCGCGATCCGGGCCGGCCGCCTGCCGCCGCTCGGCGGCGCACGCGGCGCGAACGTGCACGACCTCGCGCGCGACGCGGCGGACGAAGGCCGTTACCTGATTCCGTTCAGCCGCAGCACGCCCGCGTATCCGACGCTGTCGTTCGCCGACGTGCTCGACGGCCGCGTGAAAGCCGACGCGCTGCGCGGCAAGATCGTCGTCGTCGGCGTGACCGCGTCGGGCCTGTACGACCGCTTCGCGACGCCGGTGTCCGGCGATTTCGGCCCGCTCGCGGGCGTGTACATCCACGCGAACGTGCTCGACATGCTGGCGACCGGCAGCGCGATCCTGCCGGCGTCGCGCGCGGGGCTGTTCGCCGCGTCGCTGCTGCCGCTCGCCGTGCTGCTGGGCGGCTTCCTGATGCTGTCGCCGTGGCGTGCGCTGCTGCTCACGCTGAGCCTCGCCGCGCTGGCCGTCGTCGCGAGCGTCGCACTGCTGTTCGAGGCGCGCGTGTGGCTGTCGCCCGCGCCCGCGATCTTCGGCCTGATCGCCGTGTACCCGATCTGGAACTGGCGGCGGCTCGAGATGACGATGTCGTATCTGCGCCGCGAGCTGCAGCGGCTCGCCGACGAGCCGCATCTGCTGCCCGAGGCGCCGCGCAAGCGCAGCGTCGGCGGCGACGTGCTCGAACGGCAGATGGCGCTGATGGCGCAGGCCGCGCAGCGCGTGCAGGACATGAAGCGCTTCGTGTGGGACAGCCTGGACAGCATGCCGGAGCCGATCTTCGTCACCGATCTGGCCGGCACCGTGCTGATCGCGAACCACGCGGCGAAGCGCTACGCGGCGCGCCTGTCGCTGCCGATGCCGGAAGGGCTGACGCTGCGCGCCGCGCTCGGCGAGCTGACCTTCATGAAGACGGTCGACGGCAACGCCGAGCACGACGCCGCGATCCGCGCCCGCTGGCCGGCCGCGCTCGACCCGACGCTCGGCGCCGAGGACGACCTGATGGCGCGCGGCATCGAGGTGCGCGACCGAGCCGGGCTCGATCATCTGCTGCGCTACGCGCCGTGTACGAACGCGCAGGGCCGTGTGACCGGCTGGATCGCCGGTCTCGTCGACGTGACCGAGCTGCATGCGGCCGAGCGTCAGCGCGAGGAGGCGCTGCACCTGCTGTCGCACGACATGCGCTCGCCGCAGTCGTCGATCCTCGCGCTGGTCGAGATCGAGCGCGACCGCGTCGAATCCGAGTCGATGCGCACCTTGCTCGCGCGGGTCGAGCGCTATGCGCAGCGCGCGTTGTCGCTCGCCGACGAGTTCGTGCAGCTCGCGCGCGCCGAGTCGCAGGCCTACCAGCTCGAGCCGACGAGCCTCGCCGACGTGCTGATCGACGCGTGCGACGAAGTCTGGCCGCAGGCGCAGGCCAAGCGCATCCGCATCGATACCGACGTCGGCACCGGCATGTACTGGATGCGCGCGGACCGGTCGCTGCTTACGCGCGCGTTCGTCAACCTGCTCAACAACGCGGTCAAATACAGTCCGACCGACACGGCGATCACGTGTACGCTGACGGTCGAGCACGCATCGAAGCGGATGTTCTGTACGATTCGCGATCAGGGCTACGGCATCTCGCCGGAAGATCAGCGGCATCTGTTCGAGCGTTTCAAACGATTCCATGCCGGCGAGCGGCCCGAGATCTCGGGCTCCGGGCTCGGCATGGCGTTCGTGAAGACGGTCGTCACGCGCCACGGCGGCAGCGTGACGGTCGACAGCGAAGTGGGCGTCGGCACCGCGGTCACGGTGTCGCTGCCCGCGATCGACGAGCCGTCGGCCTGACAGGGCCGGGCGCGACGGCTGGCATTTGGGGATAGTCATGAGAAAGGAATGGGCAGCGGCCGCGCTGGCGGTAGCGCTGTTGACCGGTTGCGCCGGGATCACGACCGGCGTGAGCGCCGTGGGGCAAGCGGATGCGTTCGCGTCCGGGGCGCGCGGCTACGAGGTGATCCGCGCCGGCGCACAGGCCGACGATCCGGAGTACCGACAGATCGAGACGCTCGTGCGCGATGCGCTCGCGCAGCGCGGCTTCGACGCACAGTCCGGGCAGGACGCCCGCTACCGGCTGTCGATCGCCTATGCGACGCAGCCGGCGTCGGTCGCGGCGACGTCCGAGCGGTGCGGCGCCGCGAGCAGCCGTGCGTGCGTGAGCGTCGACGGGCCGGCGCCGCTCGCGATCCCGTTCGCGGGCGCGGTGTATCGCCATGTGCTGACGCTGCTGTTCGTCGACGCGCGATCGGGCGCGGACGTGTACCGCGTGTCGGCGTCGCTGCGCGATCGCGATGCCGGTTCGCAGCACGCCGCGCCTGCGCTCGTGACGAGCGCGCTGGCGAAGCTGCCGTTCGGGCAGGGCGGCGGCTGGCTCGTGAAGACGAAAAAAGACGACGCGGGCGCAATGCCGGGCGTCGTCTCGGTGAAGCCGGCCGCCGCGCGCTGACGCGCGGGCGGCTCGGGAACTGCGGGCCGCGCGCGGCCCGTTGCCGCGTTCAGGCGGCCGGTTGCGCGGTGCCGCGCGTGCGCAGGTACGCTTCGAACTCCGCGCCGACTTCCGGGTGGCGCAGTGCGAATTCGACGGTCGCCTTCAGGTAGCCGAGCTTGCTGCCGCAGTCGTAGCGCGTGCCCTGATACTTGTAGGCCAGCACCTGCTCGTCGGCGAGCAGCGCCTGGATCGCGTCGGTGAGCTGCAGCTCGCCGCCCGCGCCCGGCTTCAGCGCCCGCAGATGCTGGAAGATCCGCGGCTTCAGGATGTAGCGGCCGACCACGCCGAGGTTCGACGGCGCGTCTTCCGGCGCCGGCTTCTCGACGATCGCCGACATCTTGACGATCGACTCTTCCCACTCCTTGCCGTCGACGATCCCATACGATTTCGTCTCCGACGGCGGGATCTCTTCGACGCCGATCACCGAGCTGTGATAGTGGTCGAACACGTCGACCATCTGCTTCATCACCGGCGGGTTGCCGTCGAGCAGGTCGTCGGCGAGGATCACCGCGAACGGGTTGTCGGCGACCAGCTTTTCCGCGCAGAGCACCGCGTGGCCGAGGCCGAGCGCTTCCGGCTGACGCACGTAGAAGCAGTCGACGTGGCTCGGCTTGATGCTGCGCACGAGCTCCAGCAGCTTTTCCTTGCCGCGCGCCTCGAGTTCGGCCTCGACCTCGTACGACTTGTCGAAGTGGTCCTCGATCGCGCGCTTGCTGCGCCCCGTCACGAAGATCATCTCGGTGATGCCCGCGGCGATCGCTTCCTCCACGGCGTACTGGATCAGCGGCTTGTCGACGACGGGCAGCATTTCCTTCGGGCTCGCCTTCGTTGCGGGCAGGAACCGCGTGCCGAGACCGGCAACGGGGAATACCGCCTTGGTGACTTTCAACATGATCGAACCTTTATTCCTGTAATCGACTTGTCAGAGTCTATGTTCACGTTCCGATTATAGTGAACGCAAACGACCTTACCCTTTGTTACGCAGGCAACCGATCCAGCTGCGCACGCAGCTTGTCCAGCGTGCTCTGGAACTCCGCGACGCGTCGCTGTTCCTGTTCGACGACGGCCGGCGGCGCCTTCGCGACGAACGCCTCGTTGCCGAGCTTCGCGTTGCACTTCGTGATTTCGCCGGTGAGACGCGCGATTTCCTTCGACAGGCGCTCGCGTTCTGCCGCGACGTCGATTTCCACCTTCAGCACCAGCTTGTTGGGGCCGACGATCGCGATCGGCGCGCCGTGCGCGGCCTGGTCGAGCGTCGCCTCGTCGGCGAGGATCTGCACTTCCGACAGACGCGCGAGCGCCTGCACGTACGGCGCGAACGAGCGCAGGCGCTCGGCGTCGCCGGCCGCGAGCAGCGGCACCTTGGTCGCCGGCGACAGGTTCATCTCGCCGCGCAAGTTGCGGCACGCGTCGACGATCGCCTTCATGTCGGCCGCCCATTGTTCGGACGCCTCGTCGATCTTCTGCAGGTTCGCGAGCGGATACGCCTGCGTCATCAGCGATGCCTCGCCGTCGGCCTTGCCTTGCGGATAACGGCCCGCGAGCGGCGCGACCTTCTGCCACAGCGCTTCGGTGATGAACGGGATGATCGGGTGGGCGAGGCGCAGCACCGTCTCGAGCACGCGCAGCAGCGTGCGGCGCGTCGCGCGCTGCTGTTCCGGCGTGCCGTTCTGGATCTGCACCTTCGCGAGCTCGAGATACCAGTCGCAGTACTCGTCCCACACGAACTTGTAGATGCTGGTCGCGATGTTGTCGAAGCGGTAATCGGCGAAGCCCTTCGCGATGTCGGCCTCGGTGCGCTGCAGCAGCGACACGATCCAGCGGTCGGCCGCCGAGAAGTCGAGGTAGCCGCCGGGGCCGCAGTCGCCCGCGCCGCACACTTCGGGCTTGTCGGCGCCGCAGTCGTGGCCTTCGCAGTTCATCAGCACGAAGCGCGTTGCGTTCCACAGCTTGTTGCAGAAGTTGCGATAGCCTTCGCAGCGCGCGAGGTCGAAGTTCACGTTGCGGCCGAGCGTCGCCATCGACGCCATCGTGAAGCGCAGCGCGTCGGTGCCGAACGCGGGAATGCCGTCCGGGAATTCCTTGCGCGTCTTCTTCTCGATGGTGGCGGCCTGCTTCGGGTTCATCAGGCCCGTCGTGCGCTTCGCGACCAGCGTTTCGAGGTCGATGCCGTCGACGATGTCGATCGGGTCGAGCGTGTTGCCCTTGCTCTTCGACATCTTCTGGCCTTCGGCGTCGCGCACGAGGCCGTGCACGTACACCGTATGGAACGGCACCTTGCCGGTGAAGTGCGTCGTCATCATCACCATCCGGGCGACCCAGAAGAAGATGATGTCGAAGCCGGTGACCAGCACCGACGACGGCAGGAAGTGCTGCAGCTCCGGCGTCTGGTTCGGCCAGCCGAGCGACGAGAACGGCACGAGCGCCGACGAGAACCACGTGTCGAGCACGTCCTCGTCGCGCTTGAGCGCGCCGGTGTAGCCGCGCGCGGCGGCCTGCGCGCGCGCGTCGTCCTCGTTGCGGGCGACGAACACCTCGCCGTTCTCGCCGTACCACGCGGGAATCTGATGGCCCCACCACAGCTGGCGCGAGATGCACCAGTCCTGGATGTTTTCCAGCCACTGGTAGTAGGTGGTCGTCCAGTTTTCCGGCACGAACTTGATCTGGCCGCTGCGCACGACGTCGAGCGACGTTTCGGTGATCGACTTGCCCGGATTGAACGTGCCTTCCGGCGCCGGCTTCGTCATCGCGACGAACCACTGATCGGTCAGCATCGGCTCGATCACGACGCCCGTGCGGTCGCCGCGCGGCACCATCAGCTTGTGCGGCTTCACCGACTCGAGGAAGCCCTGTGCGTCGAGATCGGCGACGATCGCCTTGCGCGCGTCGAAACGGTCGAGGCCGCGATACTGCTCGGGGGCGTTGTCGTTGATCTTCGCGTCGAGCGTGAGGATCTCGATCGGCGCGAGGTTGTGGCGCAGGCCGACCTGGTAGTCGTTGAAGTCGTGCGCGGGCGTGACCTTCACGACGCCCGTGCCGAATTCGCGGTCGACGTAGTCGTCGGCGATCACCGGGATTTCGCGGCCGGTCAGCGGCAGCGTGACGAGCTTGCCGATCAGGTGCGCATAGCGCTCGTCTTCCGGATGGACCATCACGGCGACGTCGCCGAGCATCGTTTCGGGGCGCGTGGTCGCGACGGTCAGCGTGCCGGAGCCGTCGACGAGCGGGTAGCGGATGTGCCACAGATGGCCGTTTTCTTCCTCGCTCGCGACTTCGAGGTCCGATACCGCGGTGAGCAGCACCGGATCCCAGTTCACCAGGCGCTTGCCGCGGTAGATCAGCCCTTGTTCGTAGAGCGTGACGAACACGTCGCGCACCGCGGCCGACATCTTGTCGTCCATCGTGAAATATTCGCGCGACCAGTCGGTCGACGCGCCGAGGCGGCGCACCTGGCCCGTGATCGTCGAGCCGGATTTCTCCTTCCATTCCCACACGCGCTCGACGAACTTCTCGCGACCGAGGTCATGGCGCGACACGCCCTGCGCATCGAGCTGACGCTCGACGACGATCTGGGTCGCGATCCCCGCGTGGTCGGTGCCCGGCACCCACAGCGTGTTCTCGCCGAGCATGCGGTGATAGCGCGCGAGGCCGTCCATGATCGTCTGGTTGAACGCGTGGCCCATGTGCAGCGTGCCGGTGACGTTCGGCGGCGGCAGCTGGATCGCGAAATCGGGGCGGGCCGGATCGAATGCCGGCGCGGCATAGCCGCGTTTTTCCCACTCCGGCCCCCATTGGGACTCGATGGTATGGGGCTCGAAACTCTTCGCCAGCGTGTTGTCGCTCATGGTTGGAAATTTGCCGAAAAATGCGTGAATTGGATGCTGAATCCGACAATTATAAATGGATGCACATCGGCCAGCCATCGCAGCGCCCGCGCGGGACGCGCGCATGCTCGCCCGGCGCCGCGCGCGGCTCGTGGCGAGCCCTCGTGCCGAGCCGATCGAAAACGCCATCGCCCGGCCGACTTATAATGGCGGGTCCGCATTTTTCTCGCCCGTCCGCTGCCGCTCCATGCCCGATCTGCTCGCCAATCTGAACCCTGAACAATACGCCGCCGTCACGCTGCCGAACGAACCGGCGCTGATCCTCGCGGGGGCGGGCAGCGGCAAGACCCGCGTGCTGATCACGCGGATCGCGTGGCTGATCCAGCAGGGCTACGCGTCGCCGGCCACCGTGCTGGCCGTCACGTTCACCAACAAAGCCGCGCGCGAAATGATGGCGCGGCTGTCCGCGATGATGCCGATCGACACGCGCGGGATGTGGATCGGCACGTTCCACGGGCTGTGCAACCGGATGCTGCGCACCCACTGGCGCGACGCGGGCCTGCCGCAGACGTTCCAGATCCTCGACACGGCCGACCAGCTGTCCGCGATCAAGCGGCTGATGAAGGCCGCGAACGTCGACGACGAGAAATACCCGCCGAAGAACGTCCAGTACTTCATCAACAACGCGAAGGAGCAGGGGCTGCGTCCCGACAAGGTCGACGCCACCGACAACTTCAACCGCAAGTTCGTCGAGCTGTATCAGGCATACGATCAGCAATGCCAGCGCGAGGGCGTCGTCGACTTCCCCGAGCTGCTGCTGCGCTGCTACGAGCTGCTCGCGTACAACGCGCCGCTGCGCGCGCATTACCAGGCGCGCTTTCGGCACATTCTCGTCGACGAGTTCCAGGACACCAACAAGCTGCAGTACGCGTGGCTCAAGATGCTCGCGGGCGCCGGGAACGCGATCTTCGCGGTCGGCGACGACGATCAGTCGATCTACGCGTTCCGCGGCGCGAACGTCGGCAACATGCGCGACTTCGAAGACGAATTCCGCGTGCGCAACCTGATCAAGCTCGAGCAGAACTACCGGTCGCACGGCAACATCCTCGACGCGGCCAACCAGCTGATCTCGAACAACGCGCACCGCCTCGGCAAGAACCTGCGCACCGACGCCGGCCACGGCGAGCCCGTGCGCGTGTACGAGGCGAGCACCGATGCGCAGGAAGCCGGCTGGATCGTCGAGGAGATCCGCTCGCTGATCAATACCGGGATGTCGCGCAGCGAGATCGCGGTGCTGTACCGGAGCAACGCGCAGTCGCGCGCGATCGAGCACACGCTGATGACGTCGGGCATCCCGTATCGCGTGTACGGCGGCCTGCGCTTCTTCGAGCGTCAGGAAGTGAAGCACGCGCTCGCGTATCTGCGCCTGATCGACAACCCGAACGACGACACCGCGTTCGTGCGCGTCGTCAACTTCCCGACGCGCGGGATCGGCGCGCGCTCGATCGAGCAGCTCGCGGATGCCGCGCGCCTGTACGACTGCTCGATGGCCGCCGCAATCCCGTACGTGACGGGCAAGGCCGGCACGAGCCTCGGCGCGTTCGCGACGCTGATCGCGAAGATGCGCGCCGAGACCGAGCAGATGAGCCTGCCGGAGACGGTCGAGTACGTGGTGCGTGCGAGCGGCCTCGCCGATTTCTACCAGGGCGAGCGCGAAGGCCAGGACCGCCTCGAAAACTTGCAGGAACTCGTGAACGCGGCCACCGCGTTCGTCAGCGAGGAAGGCTACGGGCTCGATGCACCGGCGCGCGCGATTCCGCTGCGCGCCGGCGCGATCGCGGCGCCGGCGCTGCGCGCGGAAGCCGACGATCCGTCGGTCGACGTACTCGATCCGGCGCCGCTCGACGACCCCGCGCAGAACCCCGACACGATGACGCCGCTGGCGGGCTTCCTGTCGCACGCGTCGCTGGAGGCCGGCGACAACCAGGCGCAGGCCGGCCAGGACGCCGTGCAACTGATGACCGTGCATGCGTCCAAGGGGCTCGAATTCTCGGCCGTGTTCATCACCGGCCTCGAGGAAGGGTTGTTCCCGCACGAAAACAGCGTGCTCGAGTCCGACGGGCTCGAGGAGGAGCGCCGGCTGATGTACGTCGCGATCACGCGCGCGAAGGAGCGGCTCTATCTGTCGTTCGCGCAGAGCCGCATGCTGCACGGCCAGACGCGCTACAACGTGCGCTCGCGCTTCTTCGACGAGCTGCCCGAGCACGTGCTGAAGTGGCTCACGCCGAAAGTGGAAGCCGGTTCGCGCTGGGGCGGCCGCGCCGACAACGCCGGCTGGGGGCGCGACTGGTTCGCGCGGCCGGGCGGCGGCCATCGCGAGCAGATCGTCGATGCGGCCGTGTCCGCGCCGCTGCCGGCGTTCGCCGACAAGCAGCGCGCGGCCGACACCGGGTTCCGCATCGGCCAGCAGGTGTTTCATACGAAATTCGGCGAGGGTGTGGTCACCGCGCTCGAAGGCAGCGGCGCCGATGCAAAGGCGCAGGTGAAGTTCAAGCGGCACGGCGAGAAGTGGCTCGCGCTCGCGGTCGCGAAACTGCAGGCGGTGGAATGATGGGGATCGACATGGTGGATACACTCGCGGCGCGCCCGCTCGGCATCCTGGCCGCGCTGCCCGAGGAACTCGGCGATCTGATCGCCGCGATGCGCGCCGACGGCGAAATGAAGACGGTCACGCTCGGCCGCCGCGATTATCACGTCGGCACCGTGCATGGCGCAGCCTGCGTCGTCACGCTCGCGCGGGTCGGCAAGGTCGCGGCCGCGGCGACGGTCAGCGCGCTGATCCACGTGTTCGGCGTGTCCGGCGTGGTGTTCACCGGCGTCGCGGGCGGCGTGTCGCGCACGGTGCGCGTGGGCGACGTGGTCGTCGCCGATACGCTGCTGCAGCACGATCTCGACGCGTCGCCGCTGTTTCCGCGCTACGAGGTGCCGCTGCTCGGCATCACGCACTTTGCCACCGACGTGGAGCTGACGGCCCGGCTGAAGGCCGCGTGCGCGCTGTTCGTCGCCGAGGAGGGCGCGCGCTTCGGCGAACGGTTCGGACTCGCCGGCGCGACGCTGCACGGCGGGCTCATCATCAGCGGCGACCGCTTCGTATCGAGCGAGCCGGAAGTCGTCGCGCTGCGCGACGCGCTGCCGGACGCGCTCGCGGTCGAGATGGAAGGCGCGGCGATCGCGCAGGTGTGCGCGGAACACGACGTGCCGTTCGCCCTCGTGCGCACGATCTCCGACACGGCCGACGATCACGCGACGCAGTCGTTCTCGCACTTCCTGTCGGCGATCGCGAGCAGCTATTCGTCCGGCATCCTCAAGCGTTTCCTGACGCTGCACGCGACGACGGCGGCCTGAAGCCGCCGTCGTCGTTCCCCTTCGAAGCGACCGGCCGGCCGCGGCACGCATGCCGCGGCTGCGTCGTCACGCGCGCTTGCGACGTGCGCTTTCGAGGTTCGGCAGGAACACGGTCAGCACGCCGATCAACGGCAGGAACGAGCAGACGCGGTAGACGAACGTGATGCTGGTCGCATCGGCGAGCTGGCCGAGTACGGCGGCGCCCACGCCGCCCAGTCCGAACGCGAAGCCGAAGAACAGCCCGGCGACCATGCCGACCTTGCCGGGCATCAGTTCGGTCGCATAGACCAGGATCGCGGCGAACGCCGACGCCAGCACGACGCCGATGATCACGCTCAGCACGCTGGTCCAGAACAGGTTCGCGTACGGCAGCAGCAGCGTGAACGGCGCGACGCCGAGGATCGACACCCAGATCACGTACTTGCGGCCGATCCGGTCGCCCACCGGGCCGCCGATCAGCGTGCCGGCCGCGACCGCCGCGAGGAACACGAACAGGTGGATCTGCGCGGCCTGGACCGACAGGTGGAACTTGTCGATCAGATAGAACGTGAAATAGCTGTTGATGCTCGCGAGGTAGAAGTACTTCGAGAACACCAGCAGCACCAGCACGCCGATCGCCGCCAGCACGCGCCCGCGCGAGAGCGTCGGATGGCCGGCGGCCGCCGCTTTCTTCTTCATCGACGGGTGCTTCCTGTACCAGTGGCCGATCTGCGTGAGCACCAGCATCGCGACGAGCGCGGCCGCCGAGAACCACGCGATGCTGTGCTGGCCGTGCGGAATGATCACCAGCGCGGCGAGCAGCGGCCCGAGCGCGGAGCCGGCGTTGCCGCCGACCTGGAACAGCGACTGCGCGAGCCCGTGCCGGCCGCCCGACGCCATCCGCGCCACGCGCGACGATTCCGGATGGAACACCGACGAGCCGCAGCCCACCAGTGCCGCCGCGACCAGCAGCATCGGGAAGCTGTTCGCGGCCGACATCAGCAGCAGCCCGGCCAGCGTGAAGCCCATCCCGACCGGCAGCGAATACGGTTTCGGCCGTTTGTCGGTGTAGAGGCCGACGAGCGGCTGCAGCAGCGACGCGGTGATCTGGTACGTCAGCGTGATGAGGCCGATCTGCGCGAACGACAGCGCGAACTGGCTCTTGAGCATCGGATAGATCGCGAGGATCAACGACTGGATCATGTCGTTGAGCATGTGCGAGAAGCTGATCGCGCCGAGCACCGAATAGACGGTGCCCGGTGCGGGCGGAGCGGACGGCTGGGGCACGGCGGCGGCGCCGGCGCCCGTATCGAGGCTGGTTTCCATGTGAGCTGAGCGAGTTGAGGTGGCGGGACGCGCTCTGATGACGACCGGCGCGTTCGAATCGTTGTTGCGTCAAAGGAGTGTAATGTGGCGCATCGACAATGTCAGGCCAAGTTTTGTCGCATTTCGGACATTGATGTGACGATTCGGCGATCGTGCCCGTTTTTGGCCGGTTATAACGCTCGGACGCGTCCGGCCGTTGCTGCGGACGCGCCGGGCCGGATGAGTGTTTGTCCGGACTCAAGGCCGCGCGTTGCGGGCCGTAGTACGACGCAGCGACATCGCACGCGCAACCAGCCCGGCGCCGGCCACGAACCGGCCCGGTGCAGCACACGCGGCATTGGGCAGCCAATGCCGGCCGTCGGAACCGACCTTTCCGGCGGCGTGACCAATACGGGGATATATCGATGAAAGCAGCATCATTGCATCCAGGGCCGGGTGCGGCCGCCACCGCCTCCCACGCATCCGCCGCGCGCCGAGCGGGCACCGCGGCGCGGCCGAGCCGCCCTTGGACCGTCAAGGCGACGTTGCGCGCGGCATTCGCGATTCTGCTGGCCGGCACGCTCGCGATCGGCGTGTTTTCGCTGTGGCAGATCAGCCGGCTGAACGCGTCGATCGCGTCGGTCTACGAACAGGGGCACGTCGCGAGCCGGGCGGCCGAGGAAGTGCGCGCGGAGGTGCTGCGCGCGAGCCGTGCGCAGAAGATGCTGCTCACCGCGACCACCGCGAAGGAGCGCGACGACCTGGGCGCCGAAGTCGGCGCGGGGCTCGCGTCGATCGGCCAGGCGCTCGCGACGCTGCAGCGCTACGCCGATCCGGCCGATGCCGACGATTCCGCGCGACTGCACGCGTTTTCGGCGGCCGTCGGCACCTGGAGCGGCCATCTGCGCGACTTCGTCACGCTCGTGCAGGCGCAGCCGCTCGACCTGTCGCAGATGAACTGGCAGGTCGGCACGCAGGACGTGTCGCTGCTGGTCGAGACCGGCAAGCTCGAGAAGCTCGTCGCGATGCTCGTGAAGACGCGCGGCGCGAAGTCGAAGGCGACGCTCGATGCGTCCGCAACGATCTTCTCGTCGTCGTTCGCGATGATCGCCGCGATGACGGGCGGCCTGATCGTGCTGGCGATCGTGATCGCCGAGCGCGTGGTGCGGCGGCTCGCGGCGCAACTCGGCGGCGAGCCCGCGCACGCGAAGGCGATCGCCGCCGACATCGCGCGCGGCGACCTGACGCGGCCGATTCCGGTGGCCCGCAACGACCGCGACAGCATGGTGCGCGCGCTGTCCGACATGCAGACCGGGCTGGCGGCGACCGTCGGCGAGATCGCCGTCAGCGCCGAGGCGATCGCGGCCGCGTCCGGCGAGATCTCGACCGGCAACCTCGACCTGTCGCGCCGCACCGAGCAGCAGGCGGTCGCGCTCGAACGCACCGCGGCGAGCATGGAGGAGCTGACCTCCACCGTGCGTCAGAACGCCGAGAATGCGCGCCAGGCGAGCGCGCTCGCCGCCAACGCGTCGGCGGTGGCGGAGGCGGGCGGGGACGTGGTCGGCCGGGTGGTCGCGACGATGAGCGAGATCGACGACAGCGCGAAGAACATCCGCGAGATCATCGGCACGATCGAGGGGATTGCGTTCCAGACCAACATTCTCGCGTTGAACGCGGCGGTCGAGGCAGCGCGCGCGGGCGAACAGGGGCGCGGCTTCTCGGTGGTCGCGGGCGAGGTGCGGCTGCTCGCGCAGCGCTCGGCGACCGCGGCGAAGGAGATTCGCGAGCTGATCGGCGCGTCGGTCGAGCGGGTCGCGAACGGCGCGGCGCTCGCCCACGATGCGGGCCGCACGATGGATGACGTGGTGAAGGCGGTGAAGCGCGTGACCGACATCATCGCCGAGATCTCGGCGGCGTCGGACGAGCAGAGCACCGGGATCGACGAGATCGGCCGCGCGGTCACGCAGATGGACGCCGGCACGCAGCAGAATGCGGCGCTGGTCGAACAGGCCGCCGCCGCGGCCAATGCGCTCGACGAGCAGGCGCAGGCGCTGAAGGCGCTGGTCGGGCGCTTCCGGCTCGCGGCCTGAGCGCCCGCCCGGGCGGCGCTCAGGATTTCTTCTTCTGCTGCTCCGGGTTGATCACGACCGTGCAGGTCGTACCGGCCGACAGCACCACGTCGGCCGGCACTTCGTCGATCTTGATGCGCACCGGCACGCGTTGCGCGAGGCGCACCCAGTTGAAGGTCGGGTTCACGTCGGCGACGAGGTCGCGGCTTTGCGGGTTGTCGCGATCGTAGATGCCGCGCGAGATGCTCTCGACATGGCCCTTCATCACGCCGCCGCTCATCAGCCGCATCTCGGCCGGCGCACCGACCTTCACGCGCGGCAGCTTGGTTTCCTCGAAGTAGCCGTACACCCAGAACGAGTGGCTGTCGACGATCGCGAGCTTCGCCTGGCCGGCCACCGCATAGTTCCCCTTGAAGGTCTGCAGGTTCGTGATGTAGCCGTCGACCGGCGCGATCACGCGCGTGCGTTCGAGGTTCAGCTTGGCCGCGTCGAGTGCGGCGATCGCCTGCTGGTACTGCGCATCGGCGCTCGATGCGCTGTGCGCCGCGTTCTCGCGGTTTTCCTTCGACACGACGAGCGCGTCGAGGTCCGCACGGCGGGCCGCGTCGTCGCGGCGCATCTGCAGTTCCGCGCGGCGGGCGGCCACGGCAGCCTGTGCCTGTTCGACCGCGATCTGATAGTGCGACGGGTCGATCTGCATGATCAGATCGCCCTTCTTGACGAGCTGGTTGTCGTGCACCGGCAGCTCGACGATCGCGCCCGACACGTCCGGCGCGACGTTGACGATCTCCGCGCGCACGCGCCCGTCGCGCGTCCACGGATCATCCATGTAGTGCACCCACAGCGAGCGCCCGATCAGGATCGCGACGAGAAGGATGACGGCGGTCGCGACGAAGCCGAAGAGTTTTCTGATAATCATGATGGTTCGGGATCAACGGTAAACGGCGAGACTCATTCCGCCGCAGATGCAGACGAGAAGGCACGCGCGGAACAGCGACGGGTGCCAGACGAGACGGTAGAGGCCCGTATAGGCGAGCAGGCGGTCGACGGCCCAGGTCGCGAGCGCGCCCAGGACGAACATCAGCACCACCGTGGGCATGTAGGCATCGAGAATGGCGATTTCACGCGGCATCATGACGAGGCTCCTTGTTGGGGACGCACGGGGCGATAGCGGTTCAGCGGCTCGAGCGGCGATTCCGGGTCGAGCAGCGCGGTACGGACAAAATGCAGATGGCTCAGGATGCGCTGCAGGCGGTGGCGTTCGTCGCGCGACGGCGTGACCGCATCGAGCGTGTGCCGCGTCGCGTCGATCGCGGCGTCGACGGCGGCGAGCGTCGCGTCGAAGCGCCCGGCGTCCGGCTGCGCGAACAGCGCGGACAGGGCGGCGCGCATCGTCTCGATCGCGCGGCGCCACGGCGTCGTTGCCGCGTAGCGCGGGTCGGGCGGCAGCGTCGCCAGTTCGGCGCGCAGGTCGAGCACCGCGTTGCCGGTTTCCAGCACCGCGAACATCCAGCGCAGCGCGTCGCGCTGCACGTCGGGCTGGTCGGCCGACAGCGTGTGCGCCTGGTGCATCAGGTCGCGCGCGCCGCTCTCGAAGCGCGTGCGCAAGCCGACCAGCCGCGCATGGCATGCCGCGACGACCTGGTGGCGCAGGTCCGCGAACAGCCGCTTCTTCAGCCACGGCGCGCTCGGCGGAAACAGCACCGCGAACGCGATCGCCGACGCGAGCATCGACAGCACCAGCGCGAGCGCGTCGTTCATGAAGCTCATCGGATCGTAGTGCGTGATGTTGTCCGGGCCGGCGAGGAAGCTGAAGAAGATCAGATAGCCCATCCCGTAGCCTGCGTACCGCGGCTTCATCGTCATGAAGATGCCGATCGCGAGCAGCGGCGCGAGCGCCACGCACAGCAGCGGGAAGCCGTCGATGTGCGGATAGATGCCGAACGTCAGCAGGAAGCCGGTGCAGACGGCGAGCGCGGTGCCCATCCCCATCTGCGCGGACATCGCGGTCGGCCGCGGCGTCGCCGACGCGAGCGCGCACGTGGCTGCGGCGGTCAGCGTCAGCGTCACGCCGCTCGGCCAGGCGGTCGCGATCCACACCGAGCCGAGCACCAGAATCACCGTCGCGGTGCGAATCGCCGCGATCACCATCGCGGTCGCGTTGGTGCGCGGCTCGTAGCGCTCGATCCAGCGTTCGCGCTCGTGGTTCGCGGTCGCGAGCGACGCGTAGGTCGCCGCGTATTCGTGCAGGTCCGTGATGAAGCGATACAGCAGCTCGGCGGCCGTGTCGAAGTCGAGCAGCGGAAAGCCGGGCTGCGCTTCGAGTGTCGCGCGGGTCGCGCGGATGCGGCGCGGCAGCGCGTCGCGCCACGCGAGCAGCTGCGCGGCCGCGAGCGCGGCGTCGGCCGACGAGCGCACCGGCTCGCCGTTGCGCGTGAGGAGCGGCGCGATCTCGCGGAAGTACGGCTCGATCGCGTCGATCGCCGCCTGCGCGCCGGCGCCGCGCAGCCGGTTCATCAGCTGGTGCAGCGCGTGGAAGCGGCTCGATACGCTCATGAACTCGCTGTTCAGCCGCGCGAGGCGGCCGCTGCGCATGCGCGTGTCCGGGTCTTCGAACACGGCCATGCTGCGCGCCGCTTCGAAGCCGACCACGTCGGCGACGAAGCGCGTATGGATCGATTCGATATGCGCGCGCTCGAGCTTGCCCGACAGCGCGGCGGCGACGTAGTCGACGAAGCCGACGAAGCGCTTGCGCACCGTCGTGCGCATCTGCTCGCCGGTGTACTGGGGAAACACCAGTGCGCTGACCACGCCGGCCGACACGATCCCGACCATGATCTCGGCGACCCGCGTGAGCGCGCTCATGAACGCGCCGTCCGGATGTTGCGACGCCGGCAGCCCGATCAGCGCGGTCGTGTAGCCGGCGAGCAGGAAGCCATAGCTGCGGAAGTTGCGGTTGCGTGCGGCGCCGGCCGTGCACAGCGCGACCCACAGCGCGACCGCGAGCAGAAACAGCTCCGGCTGCTGCGGGAACAGGCCGACGAACGCCAGCGTCGCGATCAGCCCGAAGATCGTGCCGATCACGCGGTAGAAGCTCTTCGCGAGCACGGCGCCGCTTTGCGGCTGCATCACGATGAACACCGTGGTCAATGCCGTCTTCGGCGCCGGCAGGTCGAGCCGCATCGACACGCCCGTTGCGATGAACGCGGCGAGCAGCGCCTTGAACAGATAGAGCCACGCGGCGCCGTCGCTGCGGGCCCAGTCGCCGAACGCGGCGAACCAGGCCGGCAGCGGTCCGCCGGCGTGCGTGGTAGCAGGGGAGGAGACTGACATGTCGGTCGCTCCGCGTTACGGTGCGGTGGTCGTCGCGACGTGCGCGGGCCGCGTGGCGCGGGCGGCGGCGCTGGCAGCGGGGGCGGCCGTGGCGGTTGCCCCGGACGAAGCAGCCGACGAAGCCCCCGACGCAGCAGCCGGCGCAGCCGCGGCGGCTTCGTCGTGCGGCACGTCCTGGCCCGTTTCGACGCCGCCGCCGAGCGCGGCCATCAGCTGCGCATGCGCGGCGAGCCGCTCCGCGTCGATGCGCGCGGCCGTCTCCTGCGCACGCAACAGCTGCTGTTGCGCGATCAGGACGTTCACGTAGTCGGTCAGGCCACGGCGGAAGCCTTCGCGCGACAGCCGGTAGCTGCGGTCGTTGGCTTCCACCGAACGTGCGGCGTCCTTCTTCTGCGTGTCGAGCGAGCGGATCCGCACGACCTGGTCGGCGATGTCCTTCAGCGCGGCGAGCACCGTCTGGTTGTAGTGCTCGACCGCCTGGTCGTAGCCGGCGCTGGCCGCGCCGAGTTGCGCGCGCAGGCGTCCGCCTTCGAAGATCGGCAGCGTCAGCGCGGGGCCGGCCGTCCAGCCGCCGTTCATCGAGCGCAGGAAGTCGACGAACGGCGCGGTCACGCCGAAGCCGCCGACCGTCGCGAGCAAGTCGATGTTCGGGTAGAACGCGGCCTTCGCGACGTCGATCCCGCGTGCCTGCGCGTCGACCATCCAGCGTGCCGCGACGACGTCCGGCCGGCGGCCGAGCAGGTCGGCCGGCATCGCGGACGGCAGGCCGGCCGGCGCGTCGAGCGACAGGTTCGGCCGCTTGATCGCATCACCCGCGCCCGGACCCTTGCCCGCGAGCGCCGCGAGCTGGTGGCGCGCGAGCTGGATCGCTTCCTCGTAGGTGTCGATCTGGCGTTCGTAGTCGGGCAGCGTGGACTCCGCCTGGCTGAGCTCGAGCTGCGTGCCGAGGCCCGCCTGCAGGCGCTTGCGCGCGAGATCGGCGAGCGCGCGCTGGCGCTCGAACGTTTCGTGCGCGAGATCGAGCAGCGCGTAGTTCATCGACATGCCGATGTACGCGCGCACGACGTTCACTTCGAGTTCGAGCCGGGCCGCGCGCGCGTCGGCCGCAGTCGCGTGTGCGGTATCGAGCGCGCGTTCGGTGGTGTTCTTGTCCTTGCCCCACAGATCGAGGTGGTACGACAGGCCGAGCGTGCCGGTGTTGTTCCACGTATCGACGTTCGCGAGCGGGCCGGGGCCGTAGTACACGTTGTCGGGCCAGTGCTCGCGCATCAGCGACAGATTGCCGTTGATCTGCGGCAGTTCGGCCGAACGGGCGACGCGCGCCATCGCCTGCGCTTCGCGCACGCGCGCCTCGGCCGCCGCGAGGGTCGGATTGCCGGCTTGCGCCGCGGCGATCCACGCGTCGAGCTGCGGGTCGCGATAGGCGCGCCACCAGTCGGATGCGGGCCAGCCGGCGTCGCGGTCCGCCGCACGGATCGCAGCGCCGGCGTCGAGCCCGTTCGCGTCGATGCGAGCCGACTGCGGCTTGTTGTCGCCCATGCTAGCGCATCCGGCCATTATTAATGAGACTGCAAGAACCGCCAGTGCCAGCGTCCCTTTTGTTGCCGGAAACTGCACGATTTTCTCCCTTCCGGATATAGATGATTCGGAGGCGATTATATTTTTCAGTAATTCCTGAATAAACGAACAAAGGTGCAAGTCATTTTTACGAATCCTGAGACAATATTGGTGGGCTGCTGTGCAACAATCCGTCCGGATTCAAACGGGTAATGGGATGGATACGTTACAAAACATGCGGGTATTCGTCCGCGTGGTGGATGCGGGGAGCTTTACCGCGGCCGCCCAGCAGATGAATTCGACGACCGCCTATGCATCGCGCGCCGTATCGGATCTCGAAGCGCACCTGCGCACGCGCCTGCTGAACCGGACCACGCGCCGGATCGCGCTGACCGAAGCCGGTGAGCGCTACCTGCAGCGCTGCGAGCAGATCCTCGCGTACGTCGACCAGGCCGAAGCCGAGGCGGGCGATGCGCACGCGCGCCCGTCGGGCAAGCTGAAGGTCCATTGCTTCACGAGCCTCGGCCAGCACTATCTGGTGCCGGCCATCGGGCGCTACCGGCAGCGCTATCCGGACGTGCACGTCGAGCTGACGCTCGCGCAGCGGATGCCCGACCTGCTCGATGAAGGCTACGACGTCGCGATCGTCGTGGGCCGTGAACTGCCCGATTCGGGGCTCGTGTCGCAGCGGCTCGGCGACAGCTACAGCGTCATCTGTGCGTCGCCCGATTACGTCGGCGCGCACGGCAAGCCGCAGACGCCGGCCGATCTCGCGCAGCACGCCTGTCTCGGGATGGTCGCGCCGGGCTTCCACTTCGACGAATGGACGCTGTCGGGCCCGCGCGGCGACGAACTCGTGCCGGTGACGGCACCGCCGTTCCGCGTAAATGTGGCCGAGGCGCTGGCGGTGGCCGTGCGGGAAGGGATGGGGATCGGCGGCCTGCCGCTGTATTCGGCGATCGGCGGGCTGCGCAGCGGCCAGATCGTGCGCCTGCTGCCGGAATACCGGTCGCAGCCGATGAGCATCTACGCGCTGTATCCGTCGCGCCAGTACCTCGACGCGAAAATCCGGACGTGGGTCGATTTTCTGCGCGACGAACTGCCGGCTACGCTCGAAGCCGACGAAGCCGCGCTCGCGCAGATCACGGCTGCGACATGATGGCGCGATCGCTCGGAATCTGACGAGATTTGTCGTTCGCGCAACACTTTTTTACCCGCGGACGCCGGACAGTTTGATACTGTTCGAATCATCGACATATGAATCTGCCCACCCTCGGAGTCGCAATGGATACGCACCTGATGATCGGCCTTGGAATTCTGCTCGGCGCGGCCGCCGCCGCCGCGGCGACGCGCGATCTGCTGCGCGCGATGAAGGCGCGCGCGAAACTGGTGCCGGTGCGGGTGCGCGCGTCGTCGCAAGGCCGCCATCGCGCCGACCGCTGAGCGGCGCTCAGGCAATCTATCGACCGGGGCCGTACACGGGCCCGCCCGCCGCGCGTTCAGCCGAGTTCGACCACACGATCCCACGCGAACGCGGGGTTCTCGAGTTCGCCGGTGCGGCGACGGATATAGCCGCGCGGGTTGCACACCACGCGCGTGCCGCTGTCGGTCACGTAATCGAACGACGTATGCGTGTGGCCGTGGACCCACAGGTCGACCGGCGGCCGCACGAGTTCCGCCAGGTCCGTCACGAATCCCGCCGAAGCAAGATCCTCCTCGTACCGCTGTGCCAGCGAGCGCAGATGCGGCGCATGATGCGTGACGACGATCGTGCGGCCCGCGAACGGCGTCGCGATCCGGGCCGCGAGCCACGCGCGGCTGTGCCGGTGCAGCGCGATCGCGTCGGCCGGCGTGAAATCGCGCTGCGGGGCGTCGCCGGGCCGCGTCGAAGCCTCGTGCGGCCACGTCACCTGAATCAATCCCTTGAAATCGAGCATCACGCGCATGCCGGCTTCGGTCGCGCGGGCAATGCTCGCGTCGTCGGCGCCGAACAGCGAGAAATCGGTCCATAACGTCGTGCCGAGCACGCGAAAGCGCTGTGCCGGGTCGACGTAGAGCCCGTTGTTCAGGTAATGCACGTTGTCGAGCGTGTGCGCGGCGTCGCGCATCGCGGTCTCCAGCGCGCCGAATTCCCCGTCGTAATACTCGTGGTTGCCGGGCACGTAGATCACCGGCACGCGCGCGTCGAACGTCTCGGCGGCCCAGCGCAGGCCTTCCGCGTGGTTGTGGATGTCGCCGGCCAGCACGACGAGATCCGCCTCGGCATGCGCGATCGCGTCGGGCTGGTTGCTCTCGAGATGCAGGTCGGACAGCACGCGAACTCTCATGGGCGTCGCTCCGGATTGAATGGGTTCAGCGCAGCACCTTGCCGGGGTTCATCAGCCCGCGCGGGTCGAGCGCGGTCTTCAGCGTTCGCATGAGCGCCGTTTCGACCGGCGACTTGTAGCGCTGCGCATCGTCGATCTTCAGTTGGCCGATCCCGTGTTCCGCGCTGATCGTGCCGCGGTGACGATGCACGTTGTCGTAGACGATACGGTTGATCGGCGTCTGGAATTGCGCGAGGAACGCCTTCGGATCGCCGCCGGCCGGCGTCTGCACGTTGTAGTGCAGATTGCCGTCGCCGAGATGGCCGAACGTGACCATCCGCGCGCCGGGCGCGGCCTGCTGGATCGCGGCGTCGGTTTCGTCGATGAAGCGGGCGATCGACGAAATCGGCACGGCGATGTCGTGCTTGATGTTGAGGCCCTCGTCGGCCTGCGCGAGCGGGATGTGTTCGCGCAGATCCCAGAACGCGCGCGATTGCGCGAGATTCTCCGCGACGACCGCATCGACCACGAGCCCGGCGTCGAACGCCTGCTCCATCAGCGTTTCGAACAGCGTGCGCGCGTGGGCTTCGCTCTCGTTGTCCGACAGTTCGAGCAGGACCGTCTGCGCATGCGTGCGCTCGAACGGGTAGCGCAGCTGCGGATAGTGCTTGCCGACGAGCTGCATGCAGAAATCCGACATCAGTTCGAAGCCGGTCAGCAGCGGGCCGGCCGCACGCTGCGCGAGCGCGAGGAAGTCGAGCGCCGCGTGCGGCGATTCGAGCGCGGCGAGCGCGGTGACTTGCGCGGCCGGCAGCGGATGCAGCTTCATCACCGCGGCCGTGATGATCCCGAGCGTGCCTTCCGCGCCGATGAACAGGTCGCGCAGATCGTAGCCGGTGTTGTCCTTGCGCAGCCCGCGCAGGCCGTCCCAGATCTCGCCCTGCGGCGTCACGACCTCGAGGCCGAGGCACAGCTCGCGCGCGTTGCCGTAGCGCAGGACGGCAGTGCCGCCCGCGTTGGTCGACAGGTTGCCGCCGATCGTGCAGCTGCCTTCGGCGGCGAGGCTCAGCGCGAACAGCCGGCCGCCTTCGCGGGCGCGCGCCTGCACGTCGGCCAGGATCACGCCGGCTTCGACGGTGATCGTGTTGTTGTGCGGATCGAACGCGCGCACGCGGTTCAGGCGTGCGACGCTCAACACGGCCTGGCTGCCACTCGCATCGGGCGTTGCGCCGCCGGCCAGGCCGGTGTTGCCGCCTTGCGGCACGAGCGCGACGCCGTGGGTGTTCGCGAGCCGCACGAGGGCCGCGACTTCGGCGGTATCCGCCGGCTTCAGCACCGCGCAGGCGCTGCCCTTGTAGCGGCGGCGCCAGTCGGTCAGGAACGGCTCGGTATCGTGCGGGTCGGTCAGCACGTGCGCGGCGCCGATCGCGTCGCGGCAGGCGGATACGAAAGCTTCGGAAGGAATCATCACGTTCGGTCGCGTAAGGGTCAGGACGCGGCGCGCTGTTTTTTCGCCGCGCGCTTGAACGGCGCGACGTAGGCGAGCGCCGCCACGAAGAAGCCGACGGCGAGCGCGGTCTCGCACCAGCCGAGCGTCGCGGACAGCCCGCGGTCGGACATCCCGCGCACGACGCCTTCGGCGAAATAGACGAGGATCAGCATGCTCGCCCATTGCAGCGTATAGATGTTACGCCGCCACACGCCGGGTAGCGCGAGCGCGAGCGGCACGGCCTTGAGCAGCAGCGCCGAGCCGCCTGGGCGCAGCGGCGCGAGCCACAGTTCCCATGCGAGCGAGAGCACGATCAGCGCGGCGAGGCATGCGGCCGCGGCCAGCGCGTAGCTCGGCCGGGCCGCGACTGCGGCGCGCGCGGGCGTGGGGCCGCTCATGCGGCCTCGGCGGCGGCCAGGGCCGCGGCCGCGCGGGCCAGCCGCACGCCGAGCGACGCCGCGAGCGTCTTCTCGTCGGCCGACAGCCCGCCGGCGGCGCTGCGCTCGTGCGGCGACACGTGCGACGCGCCGTACGGCGTGCCGCCGGTGCGCGTCGTGCTGAGGGCGGATTCGGTGTACGGAATGCCGACGATCATCATCCCGTGATGCAGCAGCGGCAGCATCATCGACAGCAGCGTCGACTCCTGGCCGCCGTGCAGGCTGCCGGTCGACGTGAACACGCTGGCCGGCTTGCCGGCCAGCGCACCGGACAACCATTGCGGCGTGGTGCCGTCGAGGAAATATTTGAGCGCGGCGGCCATGTTGCCGAAGCGGGTGGGCGAGCCGAGGGCGAGGCCCACGCATTCTTCGAGATCGCGCAGTTCGGCATACGGCGGGCCGTCGTCGGGGATGTCGGGAGCGGTGGCTTCGCACACCGTCGACACGGGCGGCACGGTGCGGATGCGCGCCTGCATGCCCGGCACGCTGTCGATGCCGCTCGCGATCGCGAGCGCGAGTTCGCGCGTGGCGCCGTGACGGCTGTAATAGAGGACGAGGATGTCTTTCATGGGCGGCGGAGCCCCGTGCGGCCGCGCGCGTGCCCGGTGCAGTCGGCCCCTGCTGGATCGAGCGGCTATTATAGGGGCTGAAGTCGTCGCGCAGCGCGGCGGCGGCGCGCGCCGCCGGGCGCGCGGCATCGACAAGGAGAAAACGTTTGCCGAAGTTGGCCGTCGATCTCGACACCCTCAAGCGTCTCGCGCAGTTCGCCGCGCGGCGCAGCGCCGAGGACCGCATCCCGCAGGTCGCGGGCAGCCTCACGTTCACGACGATGCTCGCGCTCGTGCCGCTCGTGACGGTCGCGTTCGCGCTGTTCACCGCGTTCCCGATGTTCGCGTCGTTCCAGATCTCGCTGCAGGGCTTCCTCGCCGATCACCTGATGCCCGCGCAGTTCAACGTGCAGATCTTCAAGTACCTGAACCAGTTCGCGGCCAAGGCCAAGGGGCTGACGACGGCCGGCCTGATCGTGCTGGTCGTCACGTCGGTGATGACGATGATGACCATCGAGTCCGCGTTCAACCTGATCTGGCGCGTGCGCAAGCCGCGGCCGTTCGCGCAGCGCGTGCTGGCGTACTGGGCGTTGATCACGCTCGGGCCGCTGCTGTTCGGCGTGAGCCTGTCGCTGTCGTCGTATCTGTTCACGCAGTCGCTGGCGTTCACCGGCGCCGCGCCGTCGACGTCGATCATCGAATGGCTGCTCGCGTTCGCGTCGCTGCCGCTCACGGTGCTCGCGTTCACGCTGCTGTACGTGTATCTCCCAAACTGCACGGTCGCGTGGCGCGACGCGGTGATCGGCGGCCTGTTCGCGGCCGTCGCGTTCGAGCTGGCGAAGCGCGGCTTCGGCTATTACGTGCGGCGCATTCCGACTTATACGGCCGTCTACGGCGCGTTCGCGGCGCTGCCCGTGTTCCTGCTGTGGGTGTACCTGAGCTGGTTCATCGCGCTGCTCGGCGCGATGGTCGCGTCCGCGCTGCCGGCGATCCGTGTCGGCCAGTTTCATCGCATCCATTATCCGGGCAGCGATCTGCTCGACGCGCTCGAATTGCTCGCGCGGCTCGCCGAGGCGCGCGCGGCCGGCAGGCCGGGCTGCACGGCGCCGCGGCTCGCGACCATGCTGCGCTGCGACATGGAGACCGCGCAGCGGCTGCTGCTGACGATGGAGGAGCGCGAATGGATCGCGCGGCTGGAGGGCGGCGACCAGGCGCCGCGCTACATCCTGCTGGCGAACCCCGATCGTCTGACGCTCGCGCAGCTGTTCGACGTGCTGGTGATCGACCGGACCGAGCTGACCTATCAGCTGCAGCGGCGTAGCAGCCACGTCGAAGGCGCGGCGCTGCTCGACGTGCTGTCGAACGATCGCTTCGACGTGTCGCTCGCGTCGCTGATCGCCGCGCGCGCGGCCGATGGCGCGCAGCCGGCCGCGCCGGCGTCCGGCTCGCTCGCCGGCGCGGCGCCCGACCCGCACGCGCGTCCGCCGAAAACGGCGTGACGCCGCGCCGGAAGGCGTGCGTTACAGCGGGATCTTGCCGACGCAGATGTCCTTGAACATCACCCAGTCGCCCATCAGGCTGTAGACCGGATGCCGGAACGTGGCAGGGCGGTTCTTCTCGAAGAAGAAGTGCCCGATCCATGCGAAGCCGTAACCGCACACGACGGCCGCCGGCAGCCACGGCCAGCGACCGGTCGCGACCGCCATCGCGACACAGCCGATCACGCCGAGCGAGCCGATGAAGTGCAGCCGCCGCGACGTCGCGTTCTGGTGTTCGTTCAGGTAATACGGATAGAAATCAGCGAAGCTGGCGAATTGTTCCGAATGCGTATGCGCCATGGCCGTCTCCCCGGGTCGCCGTTCATGGCGCCATTGTGCGGCGGGCCGCCGGCGGCCGCAAGCCGCGCGGCCCTGCGCCTTACCCCTGCGCTTTCCTTTTGACAGGCTTTCCGATAGGATCGAAAGCGGATTTGCATTCAAGCTCGAGGGAACCACGATGCGCGTCAGCGATATTCTGAAAGTGAAGGGCAACACGTTGTTTACCGTGACGCCCGATAAGCCGCTGCGCGAAGCGGTCGATACGATGGCCGAGCACGACATCGGCTCGCTCGTCGTGATGGAGTACGGCGATCTGGTCGGGATGCTCACGTTCCGCGAGATCATCCAGCGCCTGCACGTGAACGGCGGCGCGATCGGCGACGTACAGGTGCGCAAGGTGATGGACGAGCCGCTCACCTGCACGCCGGAGACCGACGTGAACGAAGTGCGCCGGATGATGCTCGAGCGCCACGCGCGCTACATGCCGGTGCTCGACAAGAAGGTGCTGATGGGCGTCATCTCGTTCTACGACGTCGCGAAGACGGTCGTCGAGGCGCAGAGTTTCGAGAACCGGATGCTGAAGGCCTACATCCGCGACTGGCCGGAATCGGAAGCCGAAGCACAGAAGCCGTGACACGTCGCGCCCGGTGCATCGCACGCGGGCGCTGCCATTCGGCGCGCGGCGGCGCAGGTTCAGCCTGCGCCGCCGTTTTTTCAACGACAACACGAGGCCCGCGCAGCTTCGCCCAGACGATGCGCGCGTATTCCGCATGAGCGATCACACGCAAGTCTCTTCAGCGACGCGCGGCGAACGGCGCGCCCACGCATCGCAGTTCGACCTGTTGCGCGAGCGCCGTTTCGCGCCGTTCTTCACGACGCAGTTCCTCGGCGCGTTGAACGACAACGTGTTCAAGATCGGCTTCACGTCGCTCGTCACGTATCACACCGCACGCTTTTCCGGCGTCGACGCGAAGACGGCCGCGTTCCTCATTTCCGCGATCTTCATCCTGCCGTTCGTGCTGTTCTCGGCCACCTCCGGCCAGATCGCCGACAAGTACGACAAGGCGACGCTCACGCGTTTCGTGAAGACCTTCGAGATCGTGCTGATGCTCGTCGGCGCGGCCGGCTTCGTCACGCACAGCGCGGCGCTGCTGTATCTGTGCACGTTCATGATGGGGATGCACTCGACGCTGTTCGGCCCGGTCAAGTATTCGTACCTGCCGCAGCATCTCGGCGAGCACGAGCTCGTCGGCGGCAACGGCCTCGTCGAAATGGGCACGTTCGTCGCGATCCTGATCGGCACGATCATCGGCGGTGCGGCCGCCGGCATCGAAGGCAGCGGCGAGCGCGTGCTCGCGGTGAGCGTCGTCGCGATCGCGCTGGCAGGGCGCCTCGTCGCGCAGCGCGTGCCGCCGACGCCCGCGCCGCAGCCCGATCTCGTGATCAACTGGAACCCGTTCAGCGAAACCTGGCGCAACCTCGCGCTCGCGCGACAGAACCGCACCGTATTCCTGAGCCTGCTCGGCATCTCGTGGCTGTGGTTCGTCGGCGCGACCTTCCTCACGTCGTTCTTCAATTTCGCGAAGGACGTGCTGTCCGCGAGCCCCGACGTCGTCACCGTGCTGCTCGCGACGTTCTCGGTCGGGATCGGCCTCGGTTCGCTGCTGTGCGAGCGGCTGTCGCAGCGCCGCGTCGAGATCGGGCTCGTGCCGCTCGGCTCGATCGGCATCAGCGTGTTCGCGATCGAGCTGTACTTCGCGAGCCATGCCATGCCGTCGCCCGGCCATCTGCTGTCGGTCGGGGAATTCCTGGCCGGCGCGCGCCACTGGCGCATCCTGGCCGACCTGTTCCTGCTCGCGATGTTCGGCGGCTTCTACAGCGTGCCGCTCTATGCGCTGATCCAGAGCCGCAGCGCGCCGACCCATCGCGCGCGCATCATCGCCGCGAACAACATCCTCAATGCGCTGTTCATGATTTTGTCGGCGTTGATGGCGATGGGGCTGACCAAGGCGGGCGTCGACATCCCCGGGCTGTTTCTCGTGACCGCGCTGCTCAACGTGGCGGTCGCGACGTATATCTACCTGCTCGTGCCCGAGTTCCTGCTGCGCTTCGTCGCGTGGGTGCTGGTGCATACGTTCTACCGGATCCGCCTCGTGCATGCGGAGCGGATTCCCGACGACGGCGCGGCCGTGCTGGTGTGTAATCACGTCAGCTACGTCGACGCGCTCGTGCTGGCCGCGGCGAGCCCGCGGCCGATCCGCTTCGTGATGGATCACCGGATCTTCAAGACGCGGTTCGCGAGCTGGGTGTTCCGGCACGCGAAGGCGATTCCGATCGCGCCGCGCCACGAGGATCCCGACATGCTCGCGCGCGCGTACGACGCGTGCGAGGCCGCGCTGAAGGACGGCGAGCTCGTGTGCGTCTTTCCGGAAGGCAAGCTGACCAAGACGGGCGACATCAACACGTTCCACCACGGGATCACCGAGATCCTCACGCGCAGGCCGGTGCCGGTGATTCCGATGGCGCTGCGCGGGCTGTGGGGCAGCTACTTCTCGCGCCATACCGATGCGCGGATGCCGCGGCCGATCAAGCGCGGCGTGATGAGCCGGCTCACGCTCGCGGTCGGCGAGCCGATGGCGGCGTCGGTCGCCACGCCGCAGGCGCTGCAGGCCGCGGTGACCGAGCTGCGCGGCGCGCGGAAGTAGGGGCGGCGCGCCGTCGGTGAGCGCGCGGCCGTGACGGCGGGCGCGCTACCGGTCGGCCGCACGCGCCCGCGCATGCCGCGCCGTATCCGCGGCCGGCGCATGCGCGCCGAACCGCCCGGCGTCCCGCGCGCGCGGGACGGCTGGCATAATAGCGGTTTACCTCATTTTCTCGACCGGCAAACGATCGGCGCGCCAGCGGTTGCGGCAGCGCATCGGTTTGCGTCATTTCTCTTTGGGCGGTTCCATCATGTCCGGCAATACCCTCGGCACGCTTTTCACTGTCACGACCTTCGGCGAATCGCACGGTCCCGCGATCGGCTGCGTGATCGACGGCTGCCCGCCGGGAATGAGCCTCACCGAAGCCGACATCCAGGCCGAGCTCGACCGCCGCAAGCCCGGCACGTCGCGGCACGTGACGCAGCGCCAGGAGGCCGACGAAGTCGAGATCCTGTCGGGCGTGTTCGAAGGCGTGACGACCGGCACGCCGATCGCGCTGCTGATCCGCAACACCGATCAGCGCAGCAAGGACTACGGCAACATCGTCGAGACGTTCCGCCCCGGTCATGCCGACTACACGTACTGGCAGAAGTACGGCATCCGCGACTACCGCGGCGGCGGCCGTTCGTCCGCCCGTCTCACCGCGCCGATCGTCGGCGCGGGCGCGGTCGCGAAGAAGTGGCTGCGCGAGCGCTTCGGCGTCGAGGTGCGCGGCTGCATGAGCGCGCTCGGCGAAATCGACGTGCCGTTCGTCGACTGGTCGCACGTGCGCGAGAACCCGTTCTTCGCGCCGAATGCGGCGATCGTGCCGGAGCTCGAGGCGTACATGGACGCACTGCGCAAGGACGGCGACTCGATCGGCGCGCGCATCGACGTGGTCGCGTCGGGCGTGCCGGTCGGCTGGGGCGAGCCGGTGTTCGACCGGCTCGACGCCGACATCGCGAAGGCGATGATGAGCATCAACGCGGTGAAGGGCGTCGAGATCGGTGCGGGCTTCGCCAGCGTCGCCGAGCGCGGGTCGGTGCACGGCGACGAGCTGACGCCGGCCGGCTTCGTCGGCAACCATGCGGGCGGCGTGCTCGGCGGGATTTCGACCGGGCAGGACGTCACCGTGTCGATCGCGATCAAGCCGACGTCGAGCATCCGCACGCCGCGCCGCTCGATCACGAAGGCCGGCGAAGAAGCGATCGTCGAGACCTTCGGCCGCCACGATCCGTGCGTCGGCATTCGCGCGACGCCGATCGCCGAGTCGATGCTCGCGCTGGTGCTGATCGACCATGCGCTGCGTCATCGCGCGCAGTGCGGCGACGTCGAGACGTCGACGCCGAAGATCGCCGGCAGCGCGACCTGATACGGGGGCGCCGGCAGCCGCCGGCGCGCTCGATGCGAGGTGAAGCGGGGCGCCTGGGGCGCCCCGTTTTCATGGGGCCTCGGAATGCGGCGGCGCGGCCGATTCACGCACCCGCAGCTCCGGCAGCACCGCGCAACCGGGCCCGACTGCGCCATGCTCGAGTGCGTCGAGCAATGCACGCGCGGCCTTGCGGCCGATCGCATCGGTGTCGACCCACATCGTCGTCAGGGCCGGCCGGATTTCGCGGGCGAGCGCAACGTCGTCGAAACCGGTGATCGACAGTTCCGACGGCACCGCGATGCCCATCGCCTGCGCCTCCAGCAGCGCGCCCAGCGCCAGCGCATCGTTGCCGCAGATCACGGCCGTCGGGCGCGTCGGCCCGCTGTCCGCAATGGCGCGCAGGCTCGCGCGCCCGAACGCGATCGTCGCCGGCCCCTCGTGCTGATGGACTGGCCGCACCGCGAGGCCGCGAGCGGCCAGCGTCTCGTGAATGCCACGCAGGCGCGCCTGCACGCGGTCGTTGTCCGCGGACGGCTGCATGATGATCGCGAAATCGCGATGGCCGAGGTCGAGCAGATGCGTGGTGAGCCGAGCGAAGGCCGCGCGGTTGTCGAAGCCGATGCAGCAATGCGGGCTGTCGTCGCGGTAGGCGTAGGTGACGACATAGGGCACCCGATGCAGGTCGAGCAGTTCGAAGACTTCCGCCGGATAGGCTTCACCGACCAGCGACACCGCTTCGACGCCGCGCGACAGCATCGCACGCACCTGCGCGAGCGCCTGCGCCGGATCGTAATTCGAGCAGCCCAGGAACAGCGTGATGCCGTGCTCGGCCATGACCGCCTGCATGCCGGCGACCTGGGACGCGAACACCTGGTCGTCGAGCGTCGGGATGATCGCGCCCGTAATGTGGGTGCGCGTGGAAGCGAGTGCGCGACCGGCCGCGTTGGGGATCCAGTTCAGCGTGCGCGCCGCGTCGCGCACGCGCTGCTGCACGTCGGCCGACACCTTGCCGGGATCGTTGTACACGCGCGAAACGGTCGCGGTCGACACGCCGGCGAGTTTCGCGACGTCCCCGAGCACCGAGCGGCCGCTGCCGCGGCGTGCGCGCGCCGCGCCGCCGCCGGAAGAGGGCGTGCTCATCGGCGGCTCGCGGCCGCCGGCGCGGCGCGCCATGCGCAAGTGGTCCAAAGTGCCATCGTTTACCCTCGGTTCGTCGTGGTCGTGCTTGCATCTCGCGTGCTGCCTGTGAGAATGTAAGCGCTATCCTGATGCCAGCCCGCATTATGTCAGACACATCTTCGAATCGCATCACCGCAAATTTTTCGTCGACGCCGGCCCGTTCGGCGATTTTATCCGTCGCAAATGTAAGCGGTTACATTGCATGAAAGACCACGCTGAATTCCCCAGAATCGCGGTCGTCGGCAGCCTCAACGTCGACCTCGTCACGCACGCGCCGCGGCTGCCCGTGCCGGGCGAAACGCTGCTCGGCACCGCGTTTCGGACGGTCTCCGGCGGCAAGGGCGCGAATCAGGCGGTGGCGGCCGCGCGCCTGGGCGCCTCGGTCGCGATGATCGGCTGCGTCGGCAACGATGCGTTCGGCGCGCGCCTGCACGACGCGCTTGCGGCAGAACGCATCGACCTGACGCACGTACACCGGATCGACGGCGCAGCAACCGGCGTCGCGACGATCACGGTCGATGCGAGCGGGGCGAACAGTATCGTCGTCGTGCCCGGTGCGAACGCGCGCCTCGATGCCGCAACGATCGACGCGGCGCGCGACGCGATCGCCGGCGCGGCGCTGATGGTGTGCCAGCTCGAGGTGCCGATGGAAACCGTGGTGCGCGCGATCGACCGTGCGCGCGCCTGCGGCACGCCGGTGCTGCTCAATCCTGCGCCCGCGCGGCCGCTGTCCGACGCGTTGCTGGCGCGGCTCGAGTACCTCGTCGTCAACGAAACGGAAGCGGAGTCGCTGACCGGCATCACGGTCGGCGACGACGCCTCGGCAGTGCGCGCCGCAGACGCATTGCACGCGAAGGGCGCCGGCAATGTGCTGGTCACGCTCGGCGCGCGCGGCGTCTGCTGGCGCGGCAGCGCGGGCAACGGCCGCCACCCGGCGCTGGCAGTGACGGCCGTCGATACGACGGCGGCCGGCGACACGTTCGTCGGCGGGTTCGCGGCCGCCCGGGCGGGCGGTGCGTCAATGGACGATGCCATCGCGTTCGGCCAGCGGGCTGCCGCGATCAGCGTCACGCGCCACGGCGCGCAGACGTCGATTCCGACCCGCGAGGAAGTGCAGCACACGACCGCATAGATTCCGCGACGACGGAACAGCCGGCTGAGCCGGCACCCATCAGAAACATGGAGACAACTGCAATGAACGAAAACCACGCTGTTCCGGCCGCGCCGCCCGGTATCCGACGCGGACAACGTATCGCGCTCGCGCTGCTGATGGTGAGCGGGATCGTCAATTATCTCGACCGCGGCACGCTGGCCGTCGCGAGCTCGGCAATCCGTGCGGATCTCGGACTGTCGCTTTCGCAGATGGGCTTGCTGCTGTCGGCATTCTCGTGGAGCTATGCGCTGTGCCAGTTTCCGGTGGGCGGCCTGGTCGATCGCATCGGTCCGCGCCGGCTGCTCGGCGTCGGGCTGATCGTCTGGTCGATCGCGCAGGCAGCGGGCGGCATGGTGTCGACCTTCGGCTGGTTCATCGTCGCGCGCATCGTGCTCGGTATCGGCGAGGCGCCGCAGTTCCCGTCGGCCGCGCGGGTCGTGAGCAACTGGTTTCCGCTGCGCGCGCGCGGTACGCCGACCGGCATCTTCAATGCGGCGTCGCCGCTTGGCACCGCGCTCGCACCGTTGCTGCTGTCGGTGCTCGTCGCGTCGTTCGACTGGCGCCTGGCGTTCGTCGCGACCGGTGCGCTCGGTCTCGTCGTTGCCGTCGTCTGGTTCGCGCTGTACCGCGATCCGGCTCGCGCGCAGTTGAGCGTGGCGGAACGCGGGTATCTCGATGCCGATGCGCAGACCGCCGCCGCCGCGCCGAAGCTGACTTTCGCCGACTGGCGCAGCCTGTTCTCGCACGGCACGACGTGGGGCATGCTGATCGGATTCTTCGGTTCCGTGTATCTGAACTGGGTATACCTGACGTGGCTGCCGGGATACCTGACGATGGAGCGTCACATGAGCCTCATTCGCACCGGGTTTGCGGCGTCGGTGCCGTTCCTGTGCGGCTTCGTCGGTTCGCTCGTCGCCGGCTGGCTGTCCGATTTTGTCACGCGCCGCAGCCGCTCGCCGGTCGTGAGCCGGCGCAATGCGGTGGTCGTCGCGATGCTCGGGATGGTCGCGTTCACGATTCCGGCCGCGCTCGTGCAGAGCAATACCGTTGCGCTCGCATGCATTTCGGTCGTGATCTTTCTCGCGAATGCGGCATCCGCGTGTTCGTGGGCGCTCGCGACGGCCGCCGCGCCGCCGAGCCGCGTCGCATCGCTCGGCGCGATCCAGAATTTTGGCGGTTTCATCGGCGGTGCACTCGCGCCGATCCTGACGGGCGTCATCGCGCAGAAGTGGTCGTTCGTGCCGGCGCTGCTGACGGCCGCGGCGATCGCGTTCGCCGGTGCGATGGCTTACCTGCTGCTGGTGCGCAAGCCGATTCCCGAGCAGGCGGCCAGCGCCGCGCCCGGACCGCTGCCGGCCTGAGCGTCGCGGCCACACCGCGTATTTACTGAAGCAAGGAGAAAGAGATGCAACACCATCAGCAGTCGACTGCGGCCATCGAGGGGATCGTGCCGGTGATGCTGACACCGTTCGACGATGCTGGCGCGATCGACTATGCCGGGCTCGAGCGACTCATCGAGTGGTATCTGGCGCACGGCTCGGATGCGCTGTTCGCGGTCGCGCAGTCGAGCGAGATGCAATTCCTGAGTCTGGCCGAACGGGCGGAACTCGCGCGTTTCGTCGTCGATCGCGTGGCCGGGCGCGTGCCCGTCGTCGCGTCCGGCCATATCAGCGACGATCTCGATTCGCAGGTCGCCGAGCTGTGCGCGGCGGCCGAATCGGGTGCGCAGGGCGTCGTGCTCGTGACGAACCATCTCGATCCGCAGCGCAAGGGCAGCGCCGCGTTTCTGGACCATCTTCACGCGCTGCTCGCCCGGCTGCCGTCGGATCTGCCGCTCGGCCTGTACGAATGTCCGGCGCCTTATCGACGGTTGCTCTCCGATGACGAACTGCGTGCGTGCATCGATACCGGCCGCTTCGTGATGCTCAAGGACGTGAGCTGCGACCTGGAAACGGTGAAGCGGCGCCTGGCGCTCGCCGCCGGGTCGCCGCTGAAGGTCCTGAACGCGAACGCCGCAATCGCATGGGATGCGATGAAGGCGGGGTCCGCCGGCTTCAACGGCGTGTTCACCAACTTCCATCCCGATCTGTATCAGTGGCTGCGCACGCAGGGCGATTCGGATCCGGCGCTCGCCGACGAATTGGCGACGTTCCTGGTGGTGTCGGCGGTGTCCGAGGCACTGGGTTATCCGGCGCTCGCGAAAATCTATCACCAGCGGATCGGCACCTTCGAGTCGATTCGCTGCCGCGTAATCGATTACGACGTACGCGAGCGGTTCTGGGCGCTCGACGCGGTGCTCGACAAGATCGTCGCGGGTACCGAGCATTTCCGTCGGAGAATCGCAGCGCGCTGACGGGCGGTCAGCAGTGCGCGCGCGAGGCATTGCCCCCGCGCGCGCTCGCGACCCGCGGACGTCGTACCGACGAAAAAAACGCCGCGCGATGCGGCGTCTTCCGGCAGCTTACATGTTCGGATAATTCGGCCCGCCACCGCCTTCCGGCGTGACCCACACGATGTTCTGCGTCGGGTCCTTGATGTCGCAGGTCTTGCAGTGCACGCAGTTCTGCGCGTTGATCACGAGGCGGTCGCTGCCGTCGTCGTTCTTCACGAACTCGTATACCGC